>CATZYY010000080.1 GCA_958426425.1 uncultured Oscillospiraceae bacterium | reverse complement strand
GGGCCTCGGAGTAGCGGACACCGCCGCCGCACACCAGCATGGGCCGCTTGGCCTTGCGGATGGCCTCCGCCGCGTCGGCCAGAGCCGCCTCGGTGGCGGGACGGCGCTCCAGCCGCCACACGCGCTTTGCAAAGAAGCTCACGGGATAGTCATAGGCCTCGCCCTCCACGTCCTGGGGCATAGCCAGGCACACGGCGCCGGTGTTGGCCGGGTCGGTCAGGGTCCGGAAGGCGGAGATGCAGGCGCTCATCAGCTGCTCGGGCCGCACAATGCGGTCCCAATAACGGCACACGGCCTTGAAAGCGTCATTGGTGGAGATGGAGAGGTTGTGGGTCTGCTCCACCTGCTGCAGCACGGGGTCCGGCTGGCGGCAGGCATACACATCACCGGGCAGCACCAGCACGGGGATGTTGTTGGCGGTGGCGGTGCCGCAGGCGGTGACCATGTTGGCGGCGCCGGGGCCCACGGAGGAGGTAACGGCAAAGATCTGCTTGCGCTTCATCTGCTTGGCAAAGGCCACGGCCGCCTGGGCCATGCCCTGCTCGTTCTTGCCCTGGTAGACCTCCAGGTGCTTAGCCTCCTGGCTCAGAGCCTGGCCGAGGCCCACCACGTTGCCGTGGCCGGGGATGATGAACATGCCGCGGACGAAGCGGGTCTGGACGCCGTCCACCTCGATGTACTGGTTCTCCAGAAAGCGGACCAGGGCCTGGGCCATGGTCAAACGCACGGTTTTCATATGACGGTTACCTCCTGTCAGTGATTGGGATAGATGTGGTCGTTGGCATCGGCCTTCCACAGCCAGGCATGCTCAGGGTCGTCGATCCGGGTCTTGTCCCAGGGATCGCCGTCCAGGTGCCGGATGCCCCAGGCGTAGCACATGGCGTAGCCCGGCGCGGCGCCCTGGGAGTGGAAGCCGTGGTTGATGACGGCGCAGCCGTTATGGCCGGTCTTGAAGATTTCGCCGTTGGCAAAGCCGGCGCCGAAGCCGTCGGGATAGTCAAAGCGATAGAAGTAGACCTCCGGCTGGGGATGATGATGAGGGGGATAGGAGGACCACTTGCCGGGCAGGTTCAGCACCTCGCCCAAAACCATGTTGGAGAAGGGGGCGTTGTCCAGGTCAAAGAAGGTTTTGATCTCACGGGACATGCAGCCCATCAATTCGCCATTGAAGCCCTTGTGCTCCACCTGGACCTTGTCTGGGCTGTACATGACGGCCTCGTAGTCCTTTTCGTTCACGGTCTTCTGGATGTACAGCTCGCTGTGGCCGTGGGCCGTCAGGACGATTTTGGTCTTCCGGGGAGCCAGCAGGCAGTAGGCATCGTAGTGGAAGCAGTCGGGCCGATCGGCCTCCACGGTCTCGCCGCCCCACCGGAAGGTGACCTTGCCGGCAAACAGCAGCACGGCGGTCTCCTTCTCCGGCTCCTCGATGGTGTAGGTATCGCCGTCTTCCATCAGCAGAAGGCCGATGTCCATCTGGGTGCCCATGTCGTCCACAGCAGAATCGATGTAGGCGTTGTACCCGTTCTTCAGCTCCGCGTTCTTATTAAAATAGGTCATCGGAAACATCTCCTAATTAAATATTGTGAACGCCTCTATATGCCCGCAGGGCTTACAGCCCCGTGTGCTCCCGGATGTATTTGCGGCCCTTCATGGCGTATTCCAGAGGATTGGCTTTGGCGGGATCCTGCTCGGCCTCCACCAGCAGCCATCCCTCATAACCGGCATCGGCAAGAACCTTGAACACGGGATCGAAGTCCACGTCGCCGTCGCCGGGGACGGTGAAGGCGCCGTTGCGGACGGCCTGCAGGAAGGACCAGTTGTTCTTCTTGACCTCTTCCACCACCGGCAGGCGCATGTCCTTCAGATGGACGTGGCCCACCCGGTCCACATACTTCTTCAGCATGGCCAGGGGGTCCTCGCCGGCAAAGGTGAAGTGACCAGTATCATAGCACAGGAACACATACCGGGGATCGGTGTTGGACATCATGCGGTCGGTCTCCTCGCTGGTCTGGACCACAGTGCCCATGTGATGGTGGAAGCACAGCTTGAAGCCCCGGTCTGCGGCGATCTTGCCCAGCTTGTTGAGCCCGTCGCAGAAGCGGTCCCACTCGGCGTCGTCCATGACGTGCTTGTGGCCGCCGGTGAGAATGGGGGTGTCCATCTTGCCTTGGATGGAGTAGCTCTGCTCACTGACATTGATGCGGTTGGCGCCCACGGCAGCCAGGAAGTCCAGGTTGGCGATGAAGTCCTTCTCCTCCTTCTCAAAGGGGCGGGTCAGAATGAAGGAGGAATACCAGCGGCTGGCAATCCGCATTCCCCGCAGATCCAGAGCCTTCTTCAGCTGGGCGGGGTCCGTGGGGTACTTGTTGCCGATCTCACAGCCGGTGAAGCCCGCCAGAGCCATCTCGCTGACAATCTGCTGGAAGGTATTCTCCCCACCCAGCTCCGGCATATCGTCGTTGCACCAGCCGATGGGCGCAATGCCCAGGAACACGCGATCCTGATCAAACATGAAAAACGTCCTCCTTATAAATGTGATCTTTTTGTCATCATTTGACATCTCTCTCGGTCGGCTGCCGGCAAAACTTGAGGAAAATGTTCCTTCTTCGTTCTGTGTTCGTTCACAGAACGACTGACACCCCACCAAAGAGAGCTGTTTACTCCTCTTTAACCTATCATCGTTCCAGGGAAAAATCAACTGATTTTCCACCAGTCAATCTATTTTTTCCGATTTAGCCAAAGGGGCTGTCTCATTTTCTGCGGATATGACAAGGGCTTTTTTGCGGGCTTTTCTGCGACAGATGAAACTCCCGAAGCAAGATTGTCCGTTAATCGTGGACAGGTGTTGGTATTTTATGGAATCTCATAGGCTTTTTCACAGCATAATTCAAAATTGTTTTTATAATATCAACAAATTGACTAGTATATTTTTTTGGAAATCCACGGTTTTTGTTGGGTCTTATTGACGGCAGTCTGTCTCCGTGCTAAACTTTGTTTGCGTTCACCGGGGCCTTTTGTAATCGATTTTATCGTTAACAGGTTCCGGAATTTTCAATCGGCGAAAGTCGAAACAAACGCGAAAAGGAGAAAAGAAGCATGAAAAAACTCTTTGCACTGTTCCTGGCCATGATTATGGCTCTGTCCCTGGTTGCCTGCGGCGGCGGTGAGGATACCACCACCGAGGAGCCCACTGACGACACCACCGCTGAGGAGACCACCGAATCCACCGATGAAACCTATGAGATCGCGGTTGTTCTGAAGACCCTGTCCTCCGAGTACTGGGGCTATGTGAAGGCCGGCTGCGACGCCGCTATGGAAGATCTGGGCGTCAACGTCACCGTCGTGGGCCCCGGCGCTGAGAGCGAGATCGAGCAGCAGGTCGCCATGATCGAGCAGCAGATCGGCGCAGGCTGCGATGCCATCATCGTCGCCCCCAACGACGCCGGCGCCGCTGCCGGTGCCCTGGCCAGCTCCATCGGCGTGATCCCCGTCCTGTCCGTTGACACCAACGTTGGCATCGAGGGCCAGACCTCCTTCGTCGGCACCTCCAACGTGGACGCCGCCAAGGAAGGCGGCCTGTGGGCCGCTGAGCAGGCCGGTGAGGGCGCCAAGGCCGTTATCATCTACGGTCAGGAAGGCGACAACACCTCCAACATGCGCCGCGAGGGCTACGAGGCTGCCTGCGAAGAGGCCGGCATCGAGGTTCTGGAGGCTCTGTCCGGCCAGAACACCACTGACGGCGCCACCAAGACCATGGAGGACCTGCTGAACGCTTATCCCGACCAGATCGATATTGTGCTCTGCCACAACGACGACACCGCCATCGGCGCCATGAACGCCTGCAAGTCCGCCGGTGTTGAGGACATGATTATCGTCGGCTTCGACGGCAACCAGTCCGCCGTGGATCTGATCCTGGCCGGCGAGATGGTCAAGGCCACCGTCGCTCAGCAGCCCTATCAGATGGGCTATCAGGCCGTTGAGGCCGCTCTGGCTGCCATCAAGGGCGAGGAAGTGGACGAAGTCATCAACGCCCCCGTCGAGGTTGTTACCGCTGAGAACGGCCAGGAGTACCTGGACAGCCTGGCTGCCATGCAGGGCTAAGCCTCTTGGCACAGCGTACATCTGACATCTAAAAAGCGAAGGAATTTGGCGGCAGCGATGTCTGCCGCCAAATTCCCGTTTGGCGCAGACTCTTTTCTCCTCCCTCCGACGGGTGGGAACACGCACAAATCAGGAAAGGAATGAGGTAATCGCATGAGCGAGTATGTAGTCGAACTAAAAAACATTACCAAACGATTTCCTGGTGTCGTCGCATTGAAAAACATGTCCATTGGCATTCGGCCGGGAGAAATCCACGGCCTGATCGGTGAGAACGGCGCCGGCAAGTCCACCCTCATCAAGGTGCTCACCGGCGTCCATATGCCTGAGGAGGGCGAGATCTTCGTGGACGGCCAGAAAAAGGTCTTCCGCAATCCCGTCCAATCCCGCGAGGCCGGCATCGCCTGTGTCTATCAGGAGCTGAACATCGTCAAGCAGCTGTCTGTGACGGACAACGTTTTCATGGGACGCGCCATCAAGAAAAACGGCCTTCTGGACTATCCCAGAATGCATGCAGAGGCGGAGGCCGCTCTGAAAACTCTGGGCCATCCGGAAATCAATGTAAAAATGGAAAGCGGCAAGCTGGGCGTGGGCCAGCAGCAGATGGTGGAGATCGCCAAGGCTGTGTCCCTGGAAGCCAAGCTGATTATCATGGACGAACCTACCTCCTCCCTGGGCAAGGAAGAGATCGCCCAGCTGATGGAGACCGTCCGCGGGCTCAAGGCCAAGGGCGTGGCCATTTTGTTCGTCTCTCATAAATTGGAGGAGCTCTTCGAGCTGTGCGACCGGGTCACCGTTATGCGGGACGGCGAGCACATCGTCACCGAGGACATCGGCAACATGACCGAGGACTCCCTGATCAACGCCATGGTGGGCCGGACTCTGGACAATCTGTATCCCAAGGAGTTCGGCGTCAAGGGCGATGTGTGGCTGGAGGCCCGGAACCTCAATGAGGTGGGTGTGCTTCACGACGTTTCCTTCCAGGCCCACGCCGGCCAGATCACCGGCTTTGCCGGTCTGGTGGGTGCCGGTCGTACGGAGACCATGCGGGCCATCTTCGGCGCTGACAAATTGGACAGCGGCGAGGTCTATGTCAAAGGTGAAAAGGCCCACATCCACAGTCCAAAGGATGCCATCAAGAAAAAAATCGCGTTCCTTACCGAGGACCGCAAGGGCCAGGGTCTGGTGCTGTCTCTGGATGTGCGCACCAACCTGATTCTGGCCAACATGAAGGGTTTCTCCAACGGTCCGTTCCTGAACAAGGCCAAAATTGAGCAGTCCGGCCATGAAAATGTGGAGGCCTTGAAGATTAAGACCCCGTCTCTGGATGAGGTAACGGCCCAGCTCTCCGGCGGCAACCAGCAGAAGGTGGTTATCGGCAAGTGGGTCAACACTGACGCGGACATCTTCATCTTCGACGAGCCTACCCGCGGCATCGACGTGGGCGCCAAGATCGAGGTCTACCGCGTGATGAACGATCTGGTCAAGGCCGGCAAGTGCGTCATCATGGTCTCCTCCGAGCTTCCGGAGATCCTGGCCATGAGCGACCATGTGGTGGTCATGCGGGGCGGCCGCGTCATGGCCAACATTGACCGTGACACCCCGCACTTCAACTCTGAGGATATCATGAAAGCGGCCTGGGGAGGAGAGTTAGACTGATATGAAAAAGAATTCTGCGAGAGAGCTTCTGCAGAAGCTGGGAACACTGCTGGCCCTGGTCATTTTGATCATCGTTTTCTGGGCCCTGATGCCGGATAAGTTCCCCAAGATCAACAACATCATGAACATCCTGAAGCAGGCGTCCATTAACTGCCTGATCGCCGCCGGTATGCTGTGCGCCCTGATTACCGCCGGCATCGACCTGTCCGTGGGCTCCAACTGCGTGCTGTGCACCTGCACCATCGGCGTCATGGTCCAGAGCTTCGGCATCACCAACCCGGTGATTCTGATTATCGCCGGTCTGGTGGTCAGCACCTTCGCCGGCTTCATCAACGGCACCCTGCTGACTCGCCTGGAGCTGCCCCATCCCTTCGTGTCCACTTTGGGCATGAAGAACGTGCTGTGGGGCGTGGCGCTGGTTATCACTGGTTCTAAGTCCATTGCCTTCACCAACACCGGCGTGGACAGCCTCATGTGGATCGGCAACGGCTCTTTGCTCAAGGTCGGCAGCTTCCCCGGCATCCCCTTCAGCTTCATTCTGGTGCTGGTGGTGTTCGCCATTTTCCACGTGTTCCTGACCCGGTCCGCCCTGGGCCGTCAGATCTACTGCGTGGGCGGCAACCCGGAGGCTGCCCGGCTGTCCGGTATCCCCTCCAAGAACGTGCTGACCTTCGTGTATGCCCTCTCTGGCTTCACCGCTGGACTGGCCGGCGTGGTGTCCGTGGGCCGTCTGGCCTCCGCCAACGGCAATGCCGGCTCCACCTATGATACCGACGCCATCGCGGCCTGCATCATCGGCGGCGCCTCCTTCACCGGCGGCAAGGGCACCATCTGGGGCACCCTGATCGGCGCGCTGCTGATGGCCGTCATCCGCAACGGTCTGAACCTGATGGGTGCTCAGACCAACGTGCAGTACATCGTCATCGGCGCTGTTATCATCCTGGCGGTCACCATCGACGTCTTCCGCAACAAGGCCGAGGCCAAGGCCCGGAAGATGGCCGCTCAGTAAATTCCCATTTTTGCAGCGACATAGAAGAAACCGGCGGGCCCCGTTGGGGTCCGCCGGTTGTTTTTTACAGAGCAATCAGTATAGAACAATCAATCCAAAGACACTGCCGTGCCGCTGACCGTGACCATCAGCATGCCGTTGTCCGAGCCCAGCACCTCATAGTCCACGTCGATGCCCACCACGGCGTCGGCGTTCAAAGCCTGCGCCCGCTGCTCCAGCTCCTGCAGGGCCTGGGTCCGGGCATTCATCAGCTCCTCCTCATAGGTGTTGGAGCGTCCTCCAAAAAAGTTGGAAAGTCCGGCGGCAAAATCCTTCAGAACATTGACACCAGAAATCACCTCTCCGAAGACAATACCGTGATAGGCGGTGATGGTGCGTCCCTCCACGGAGGGGGTAGTGGTCAGAATCATATGTCATTCCTCCTTATTTGTGGTCCCAGCATCAGCTCAGCATCAATAGTCTTTTCAAAAACGCCACACCCTGTGGCAGCACGGTCTCATCGTCAAAATCGAACTCCGGCGCGTGGAGCTGCGCCGTATCGCCCACCCCCAGCAGAAAGAATACCCCGGGGACGCACTGCTGATAGAAGGAGAAATCCTCCGCCGCCAGCACCGGGGCCTCCAACAACTCCGGCGCGTCTGCCCCCAGGTGCGCCGCCACATTGGCATACAGCTCCTCATGGTTCCAAACCGCCGGGTACCCCTCGCTGAGATGGACGGTAACGGCACAGCCGGTCTCCGCCTCCAGCGCCTTGCCGATATCCTGAAGCTGCCGGCGGCAGAAGCGGAAGGTGTCCTCCCGGTAGGTCCGCAGGCTCCCCTCCAGCACCGTACGGCCGCTGATGGCATTGCGGACGGTGCCGGAGACCATCTTGCCGAAGCGCAGCACCCGTGGCTTCGCCTGGGGCAGGGAATCGATCATGGCATAGGCCCGCTGGAGATAGGCGATGCCCGCCGTCAGGGCGTCCCGGCCCTCACTGGCCCGGCTCAGATGGACGCTGTGCCCCTCCACGGTGACGGTGACCTCGTTGGACCGGGCCATGAGCGGCCCAGGCCGGGAGGCGATAACCCCCTTCTCCAACCCCGGCCACAGGTGCAGCCCGAAGATATACCGGACCCGGTACCGCTCCAGCACGCCGGCCTGACACAGCTTGCCGGCGCCGCCGGTGGTCTCCTCCGAGGGTTGGAAGATCAGCAGCACGTTCCGGGGCAGCCGGGAGAGGTTGGCGGAGACGTATTCCGCCAGGGCCAGTACCATGGCCGTGTGGCCGTCGTGGCCGCAGGCGTGCATGACGCCGGGATGGACGGAGGCAAAGGGCAGCCCGGTCTGCTCCGGCACCGGCAGGGCGTCCAGATCCGCCCGGAAGGCCACACTGTCGTCTTTCCCTGCGTCGAACCAGGCGCAGACGCTGCCGGTGATGGGAGAGAAAATCTTGCACCCCAAAGGCTCCAGCAGGGAGCGGATATAGTCAGTCGTCTCCGGCAGCTGATTGTCCAGCTCCGGAATCCGGTGCAGATGGCGGCGGTAGTCGACCACGGACATGAGCAGGACCTCCTTGCTCGAAAATACTTGTTGTCATCAATATACCACTTTGCCGCCCCGGGGAACAGGGGGCAGCGGGGATTTTGTAGTTTTTCACAAGAGAGATTCAGGAAGTGGTGGGGAATTTTTGAATTTTTCTCTTGCAACCGCCGCCGTAAGGTGTTATGATACCTGAAAATGAGATAGAGGCGCGGATGCGATGATGCCATGGGAGCCGACAGGCGAGGAACATGACAGAGGCAAGTCCGCCGAACTTTCCGCCCAGGTATGGGCGGGAGGTGGGCCCGTGGGAAATACCTGCGGGACTGTCCGCGGTCTTTGCCGCGGGGGCGCTATCCGCTAACAGGTCACTCCGTGCGTTGGGCGCGGGAGCTGTCGGTAGGGGCGTGTCTCTACCGACTTTTTGTTTTCCTCCCCAAACCGGGAGGGCAGGTCCCCGTGACCGCAAAAAAAGAAAAGTATGGAGGGCACACATTATGAAGTTCGAACATCTGCAAGGTTCCATTGTTGCCATGATCACCCCGTTCCACCAGGATGGCAGCGGCAATTTCGAGGTTCTGACCGATCTGTTGGAGCGCCAGATCGCCGAAGGCACCGACGCTATTTTGACGTTGGGCACCACCGGCGAGTACTCCACCATGACCCACGAGGAGGACGCCGCCGTGGTGGCCCACACCATCAAGGTGGTGAATGGCCGGGTGCCGGTCATCGTGGGCAGCGGCTCCAACTGCACCGCCACCCAGCTGGAAAAGAGCGTGGAGTATCAGAACATGGGGGCCGACGCCCTGCTGCTGATCGCCCCCTACTACAACAAGGCCAACCCCGAGGGCATGTACCGCCACTTCGCCGAGACGGCGGACGCGGTCCACATCCCCTGCATCCTCTATAACGTCCCCGGCCGCACCGGCTGCTCCATTCCGATCTCTGTGGTGGAGAGGCTCGCCAAGCACCCCAATATCGCCGGCATCAAGGAGGCCAGCGGCGACATGTCCTACGCCATGAAGATCGCTCACTGCATCGGGCCGGACTTCGCGTTGTACTCCGGCAACGACGACATCACCGTGCCCCTCATGAGCATCGGCGGCAGCGGCGTCATCTCCGTCTACGCCAACGTCATGCCCCGGATGTGCCACGAAATCGTGGCGGACTATCTGGGCGGCAACCAGGCCCGGGCCGTTGCCAATCACCTGAAGTACTTAAAGCTCATGAACGATTTGTTCATCGAGGTCAACCCCATCCCCGTCAAGGCCGCCATGAATCTGATGGGATTGAACGTAGGTCCCATGCGGCTGCCTCTGTGCGAGATGAGCCCGGAGCACACCGCCGCCCTGCGCAAGACTATGGAGGAGGCGGGACTGCTGTGAAGTACATCCTCATCGGACGGGGCAAAATGGGCAAACTGATCCGGGAGACGGCCTCCGCCGCCGGAGACGAGATTCAGGCCTCCTTCGGCCGGGACGATCTGGACCAGCTGGGAAAGCTGGGGAAGGTGGCCGACGTGGTCATCGACTTCTCCCGGCCCGAGACCCTGCCGGAGATCGCCTCCTACATCCGCCGCACCGGCACCCCCCTGCTCTCCGGCACCACCGGCTACTCCCCCCGGGACCTGGAGCTGGTCCGCTCTCTAGGCGCTTCCGCCCCGGTCCTCTGGAGCGCCAACTTCTCCTTGGGCGTGGCGGTACTGTACCGGGCCTTACAGACGATTTCCGGCGTCTTGCGGCCGGACTTCGACATTGAGATCACCGAGACCCACCACAATCAAAAGGCCGACGCCCCCAGCGGCACGGCAAAGCTGCTGCGGGAGGCCATGGACCCCGATC
>CATZYY010000079.1 GCA_958426425.1 uncultured Oscillospiraceae bacterium | reverse complement strand
ACCGTCGACCTCTAGCGTGACAGGCTAGCGTTCTAACCAACTGAACTACCGGGCCAAATATAACAACCGCTCCGCTTCGAAGAATCTTCAAAGTGGTGGGAACAACTGGACTCGAACCAGTGACCCCCTGCTTGTAAGGCAGATGCTCTAACCAGCTGAGCTATGCTCCCGAATTGCCGCTCTTGTCAGACGGCAAAATTTATTATACTCGAAGTACCCCTATCTGTCAACTAAAAAAATCAAAATTTTTATTCTTTTTTCTCAAGGCTCTCCAGCATGGCCTCCAGATCTTCCCGGCTGAAGTGCTGGACGTTGTCGCAGAAGCGGCAGGTCAGTTCCGCTTCTCCCTTTTCCTCGATGAGCGCGCGCAGTTCCTCCCGGCCGATGCTGAGCAGAGCCCGCTCCATCCGCTCCCGGCTGCAATAGCAGCGGTATTCAATGGGACTGTGCTCCAAAATCTCCAGATCGAAGTCCGACAGCACCCGATACAGCAGCGCCTCCGGATCGTCATTTTCCCGCAGCAGCCCCGTCACGGACCCCGCCGCCAAAATGCCGCCCTCCACCTTGGAGATGGTATCCTCTCCGGCGCCGGGCAGCAGCTGGATCAGATACCCGCCGGCCGCCAGTACGCTCTGGTCCCGGTCCACCAGAACGCCCAAGCCACAGGCAGTGGGAATCTGCTCAGATTCCACAAAATAGGCGGCCAGATCTTCGGCAATCTCGCCGCCCAGCAAGCCAACGCTGCCCACATAGGGCTCCTTCATATTCAAGTCCCGAATCACTGTCAGCGTACCGTCGCAGCCCACGGCGGTTCCCACATCCAGCTTTCCATCGCTGCGCAGGGGCAGGTCCACCGCCGGATTTTCCACGGTGCCCCGCACATTGCCCTCGTTGTCCGACACTGCCAGCAGCGTGCCCAGGGGTCCGCCGCCCTTGATCTGCAGCGTCACGCTGGCACCGTCCTCCTTCAGGGCATTGCCCATCATAGACGCTGCCGCCAAAGTCCGCCCCAGAGCCGCCGTGGCCACCGGCAGCGTTTTGTGAATCTGCCGGGCCCGCTCCGTCAGGCCCCGGGTGGACACCGCCACCGCTTTCACAGCGCCATCTTTGGAGATGGCGCGCACCAGTTGATCGCTCATATTCGATATTCTGCCTTTCTCAGTTCTGTGTTTCCGTGGGACGTACCGCCGTGATAATCCAGCGGTCCTCCTCCGCCTTCGGCGGCCGCCTGGTCAGATCTCCTGTCAGCTTCACCTGTGCAAAGCCCGCCTCCGTCAAAGTCTGCCGCAGCTCCTCCTCTGACCAGGCCCGTTCCCGGTGCTCCTCAAAGGAGCGGTCCCAGGCTCCGTCCGGCCGCTGGGTAAACAGGTCCACCTGATAGGTGCACACCTGACGCTTTTCTGAGAAGAAGGTCCGCCAAACGCACAGGCTCTCCTCCGTCTCATCCATATACAGCTGATGGTCCATGCGCCGCAGCTTATAGGGGGTGTTCACATCAAAAACAAACTGCCCGCCGGGCTTCAGCCACCGAAAAACCCGCTGAAACGTCTCCTGCAGCTCCCCGGGCCGGGTCAGGTAGTTAATGGCGTCCAGGGTACAGATGGCCGCGTCCACCGGCTCCAGCAGCCGCAGCCGGGGCATGGTCTGCCGCAGGAACAAGGGCGGCTGCCCGGAAAGGGCCGCCGCCTTGGACATTGCCTGGGTCAGCATCTCCTCCGATGCGTCAGTGGCCACCACCCGATAGCCCCGCTGGGCCAATAGGCACGCCATGGTTCCTGTGCCGCAGGCCAGATCCAGCACCGTCTCCACCGGAATTCGGCTTTTTTGAAACAGCCGCTCCAGGTAGTCTGCCCGGCGCAAATAGCCCACATCCACCGTCAGTTGGTCGTAGCTGCCGGCCAGGGCCTGGTAACGGCTCACTTCTCCTTGCATCGCTCAAACAGCTTGGCGTAGGCGCCGGTACCGTAGCTCAATGACCGATTCACCCGGCTGATGGTGGCGCTGGAGGCGCCGGTGCGCTCCAGAATGTCATTGTAAATCATGCCCTCGTACAGCAAAGAGGCCACCTCAAACCGCTGCTCCATGGCCCGCAGTTCCGACACCGTGCAAAGATCCTGGAAGAAGTTGTAGCACTCCTGCTCATCCTTCAACTGCAAAATGGCCTTGTACAGCTGATCACTTTTTTCCTTTTTACCGATCTTTACCATATGGCACACCCTTTCTGGGATCGTTCCAGCGAAATTGGCGGCGGTCCGCTCCAGAGTATTTTAACATTCTACTGCGTGAAAGTAAAGGGGGCTGACAGGGAAATTTTTCACACTTTAAAGTGCGGCCTTATCACCCCTCCGACATGTGCCGCATAGGCTGGAACAATGTTTCACATTTGGAAGGAGCGGCGGCCCATGTCCACAATTTTAACCCAGCTGTCCACGGAGCCCCTGACGGCGGAGCGAACCTGGACGGTAGAGGATCTCCCGGTCCTGACTGCCTCCATTTCTCTGCCCGCGCCGGCGGAAGGTATCTCCAGCGCCGCCGCCCGCCGAATCCGGCGGTACTACCAGCTGCAAAGCCGTTCCTTTCTCCGTTACTGCGAGCGCTGGCTGCTGCCGGCGGCGGAGGCGGAGTACCGGGCCGCGCTGGCCTCCAGCGCCCCTCTGCCCCACGCTCACGCAGAGCTGGAGTACCACGTCACCTATCAGGAAAACGACCTCTGGAGCCTTTATACCCAGTCCCGGGAGCGGGGTGCCGATGGTCGAACTCTGTTGACGCGCCGGGGCGACACCTGGGACCTGTCCACCGGCTATCCAGTACCGCTCACAGCCTTTTTCCCCCGGAGAGGCGGCTGGAAACGGCACCTCTTCACCACAATGGAGGCTGAAGCCCTCCGCCGGGAGGCTGCCGGTGCCGTCTGCTGGAAGGAAAACTGGAGGCGCAGTCTGCGCCGGCGGTTCAATCCTGAAAATTTCTACTTAACAGAGGACGGCCTCTCCCTTTTTTACCCCATGTACGCACTGGGTACGGCCGCGGCCGGCATTCCCGTATTCACCATTCCGTTTGACGAAGAGGGCCCGGTTCTTCCGGTTAAAGGCGCTCCCCAGTAAAAAGACGACGCCGGCCCATAGGCCGGCGTCATGCCTTTACTGAAATTTACTTTTTGGCCTTGTCTCCCTGCTTCACCGCCTTGACTACCATGGCGGTCAGAGCAAAGAGGGCGATGGCGTTAGGAATCACCATCAGCTGGTTGAACATGTCGGTCAGGGCCCACACCAGATCACTGGAGGTAACAGTGCCCAGGAAGATGAACACCAGCGCCACCAGCATATAGACCGTCACGGACTTGCGGCCGAACAGGTAGACCATGTTGATCTTGCCGAACAGATTCCAGCCCAGAATGGTGGAGAAGGCGAAGAAGAACAGGCAGATGGCCACGAACATGGCGCCCACAGAGGAACCGAACACAGAGCCGAAGGCGTTCTGCGCCAGGTTGGTGTTGTTGATGGTGGCAGCCACGGCGTCGGTATAGCCGGCACTGAGAGGGCCGTCGGCAGTGTACATGGTGGAGATGATGACCAGAGCATTCAGGGTCAGTACCACAAAGGTGTCGATGAACACACCGATCATGGCCACCACACCCTGATCGTGGGGCTTGGCTACATTGGCCTGGGCGTGGGCGTGGGGCGTGGAGCCCATGCCGGCCTCGTTGGAAAACAGGCCGCGCTTGGCACCCTGGCTGATGGCGGTCTTGAGTGCATAGCCCACACCGCCGCCGATGATGGCGTTGGGAGCGAAGGCGTATTTAAAGATCATGGCAAAGGTGGCAGGGATGTAGGTAATCCGCATCACCAGCACCACCAGGCCGCCCAGCAGGAAGATGGCCGCCATAACGGGTACCAGCTTCTCGGTGACGGCGGCCAGCCGCTGGACGCCGCCGAAGAAGATCACAGCGCAGATGACCACCAGCACAATACCCACTGCCCAGGTGGGCACGCCAAAGGCGGTATTGAAGGTAGAGCCGATGGAGTTGGACTGGACCATGCTGCCGAAGAAGCCCAGGGCCAGAATAATAGCCACGGCAAAGAAACCGGCCAGGAACTTTCCAAATCCGCCGGAGAAGGCAGTGGTGATGTAGTAGACGGGACCGCCCTGGATATTGCCCTGGGCATCCTTCTTCCGGGTCTGCTGGGCCAGCACCGCCTCGGCATAAATGGTAGCCATGCCGAAGAAGGCGATGATCCACATCCAGAAGATGGCTCCGGGACCGCCGGTAAGGATGGCGCCGGAGGCACCCACGATGTTGCCGGTGCCCACCTGGGCGGCGATAGCGGTGGCCAGAGCCTGGAAGGAGCTCATGCCGCTGTCGTGCTTATCGCCGAAAAGCTCCAGATTTCCGAAGACCTTCCCCATACCCTCTCCGAAGCAGCGGACCTGGACGAAGCGGGTCTTGATGGAGAACCAAAGTCCCACGGCAATCAGCAGGATCACCAGTATGTAGTCTGACAGGTACGTATTGACGGTGTTTACGATGTTGAGCAGCATGTCTCTCCCTCTCTTTTCCCGGCGGGGCCGCCCATAAAAAAAGCCGAAAGCCTTTATTTGGCCTCCAGCTCAGCAACGACACAACAGGCACGGTGCCGTGGCCGGCGCCGTGCATTTTAACTCTGTCCTTTTACCTGAGAGATTCAGCGGGTCTCCCCGCCTTGCACCTTCGGTACTCGTTGCTGAGCTTCTCCAGAGCGACATCCATCTTTAGTCCCCGCCCTATTCCGGGCGCCTGAGAGTGTTACTCCTTCGGCAGGCACATGGCCGTTTTCCTAAAGACTTCCCTTGCCGTTATGAAATTGATGTAGTAATATATAGCACTTTATGGAAGAAAAGTCAACAGGGCTGACTTGGAAAAATTCCCCGCCCGGCAAATTGCCGGGCGGGGAATCTGAGCCTTAATAGAACTCCTTGATATAGGCCAGCACATCCTCCCGGCTGCCCTGGAAGGGACCAGGGGTCTCCATCTTCAGGCTCACCAGAGCTGTGCAGTACTGGAGGGCGTCCTTGATATCCGCCCGCTGCCGCTCAGTGATATAGCCGGCAAAGGTGGTGTCGCCCCGGCCGGTGCGGCCGGAGAGATTCCGGGCCTTGATGGGACAGGTGTAAATCTCCTTGCCATCATAGGCCAGGACCTCGGTGTTGTGGGTGATGAGAACCTCTTTGGCACCCCAGCTGTACAGCAGCTTGGCGGCCTCCGCCCGGTCAGTCAGTCCCGTCAGGATCTCCGCCTCGGCGGCGTCAGTCTTCAGATAGTCGATGCAGGGGAGGTACTCCTTCTTCTCCGCCCAGTCGTGGAAGGCCATGGTCTTGTCGGCCTCCACGTGGCGCAGCAGGCACTGGACATCCACAGCCACCTTGCCGTGCTTGGCGGCCTCGGCAAAAAGGGCGCCGTCAAAATCGCCGTAGACCAAGCCGGCGAAATGATAGATTTTGGTCTCCACCTCCGGCAACTCATCAAAGCGGAAGGGATCGCACACGCCCATAGAGGTGCAGGCCCGCTTCTCCTTGTCAGCGGTGAAATACTGGTTGCGGATGGAGCAGGTGGCGGCAGAGGGTTTCCAGTACACATCGGCGCCGGAGCCGGCGAAGCGTTCCTCCACATTGGCGTCCGCGGGGTTCAGCTTGGTAAACACGGCGGTGCGGTTGCCGGACTTGGCCGCCGCAAAGCCGGAGGCCACCACGGCACCACCCACTTCCTTGCGCTCGTTTCCCTGATAGTCAATGTTGTGGTCCAGAGATACGGGTCCGATCACCAGCACGTCATAGGCCTTGGCCATCATTGTTTCTCCTTTCTTTTCTCACAGTTCCTCCACGGAGATCACGCCTTTGGTGGCGTGGACGCCTGCCAGCACCCGCTCCACGCCGCATTTCTTGTTGAGCTGCAGCGTAAACAAGGCGCAGGCATTGTGCTTTTCCGTCTCCGTGGAACGGGTGATTTCCATGTTCAGCACTTTCAAATTGAGCTCCCGGAATAGCTTCAGCACATTTTCCAGGCAGTCTTTATTGGTATATTCCATATACAGGTTGACTTCCGGGGCGTTGTCCAGCACTCGGTATTCCAGCTTGGAGAAAAACATTTCTGCCGCCAAAATCAATATGGTGGCGAAAATGCCCCCCTCAAAAAATCCGCCGCCCAGGCACAGTCCGATTACCGCCGCAGCCCAAAGTCCCGCCGCAGTGGTCAGACCCTTCACCCGGCGCCGGCGGGTGACAATGATGCAGCCGGCGCCAATGAAGCCGATACCAGCCACCACCTGGGCACCAAGGCGGGCCATGTCGGTGTAGTAGTGCATGTATAAGTACAGGTACTGACTGGTCAGCGTAGTCATAGCCGCGCCCAGGCAAATCAGAATGTGGGTACGAAAGCCGGCAGGGCGGCGCTTATACTCCCGTTCCAAGCCAATCAGACCACCGCAGATCACCGCCAGCACCATCCGCACCAGAATGGAGGGCAGGGTCACGTCCCGCAGGCCATCAAAAATCGTTAGCATATGGTTCCCTCCCTCTCAGATCTCATCAATGGCGTAAACGCTCTCCAACTCCGAAATGGCCGCCAGAATCCGGGTGTGGGCCTGTTTCTGGTTCATTCGGATGAAGAAGATGGCGCTGGGATTCCGGGAACGCTCCTCCCGGCCCCGTTCGATCTCCACCTCATAGATCTGGACGTCCTGGGCTTTAATGCGGTTGATGATCTCGCCCACGTCGTCCAGGGACTGGAACTCCACATAGATATTCATATTCCGGGCATTTTCAATGATGGCGTTTTCAATAAAGGGAAGTAACCGGATCACCAGGAAAATCAGTGCAAAGCACAGCCCAACGCACTCATAAAATCCGGCGCCGATAGCAAGCCCCATACAGGCAGAGGCCCAGAGTCCCGCCGCCGTGGTCAGTCCCTTAACTTCCTGCTTGCCGGTGACAATAATGGTACCTGCACCCAGGAAGCCGATGCCGTTGATGACCTGGGCGCCGAAGCGGCTCACATCGGTTCGCAGGCCGATCTCTGCCGCCAGCTCCGACCAGACATTGGTCACCATAAAGAATTCATATTGGCTGAGAATCACTGTCAGCGCCGCGCCCATACATACCAGCATATAGGTGCGGAAACCGGCTGGGCGGCGCTTGCGCACCCGCTCCAGACCAATTAAGCCTCCAAACAGCATAGCCAGCACCAGCCGAAGCAAAACCGATGCCGTGTTTAACTCCCGCAGCCAATCCAGTTGCGCAATCATGCGGGCCCCCCTCTCTGGCGAGCTCATTGAACGCAGCATTTGAAAACGCTTACGAACTTCAAAAATACGTTTTCATTCGGCAAATTTCTTTTATTCTGCCATAAATTCTTCGCTGCTTCTCCAAGCGTATTTTCTTTTTTTTAACACGCTCTTGACAATAAGTCAATATTTTTCCGAATTTTGGTTTGTAGGTTTTTATTATTTTCTTTTATTTTTAAGAAAAAATCGCTATAATTTACAAATATTTACAGTTTTTGCAAACGTTTACCAGAAGGATCATTTTATGGAGAAGCAACAAGCTCCGGCCCCAGAAGGGGCCGGGGCTCGCATGTGGGGTTAAAGGGAGAGGTAGCGACCCTCCACCATCCCATCTTGGTATACGGTAAATTCCAATGCCTGATGGGGCGGCAGGGGTCGGCTCTCGCCGGGAACTGGGGGGCAATCCGAGAAATACAGTCGGGCGCCACCCTCCGCAGCCATGGTCAGAACGCCGGGATCTGCGCTGTTGTACCGGCGGTCGCTGGAGGCGCAGCACACCACTGCCGTCGGAGCAATGGCCCGCAGCTGCTGAGCCTTGGCGCCGTCCCGCTGCCCGTGATGGCCCACCTTGAACAAGTGGGCCCGCAGCTCCTCTTCCGCGATGCCGTCATAGCCCAGGCAGTTGGTATCGCCGGGCAGCAGCAATCGGGTTTGGCCGTAATCCAGCCGTAAAATCAGGCTGAAGTTGTTCATTCTGGCATCCATCTGATTCAAACGGGTCCAAAAAGTGTCACCTTCTGCGGCATAGACTTCGCTGAGCGAGTCCTGCAGCTCCTGGGCCTGCGTAACGGATGGCGCCAGTACCTGGACTGTCAGATCTTGACATAGGCTCTCACGCAGTGGCGCAGTGATTGTGCGGATCACACTCCCTCGTTCTTCCATCAGGGCGCATAGCCGCCTGTAATCGTTGAGTGCCCGAAGGAACTTGCTTTGGGAAGGCGTAACGTTTTCAGGGACATCCAAAGGCCGTGTCAGGCGGTAGAATCCTGCCGGCAAGCTCTGCCACAGTTCTCCAGGCGTCCAGCGCTCCAGTAAAGGCAACAGCCCACAGATATGGTCCTCATGGATATGGGTGCTTACCATCACATCGATGTGGTCCAAATTCCGACCAGCCAGGTATTCCGCCATGGGCACACGACCGCTGGAGCGGTCTGCAAACTCCGAGGGTTCACTGCCTCCGCCGTCAATCACCATGACAAACTGGCCCTTCTGCCGGGTGGGGTCCGGGCATTCCAGCACCATAGCCTCGCCGTAGCCCACGTTTACGAATGTCAGTCTCATATGCTCCATAGGCTCACCCCATGGCCCGCTTGATGTAGAAGCTTGAAAGAATCAGCACCAAGAGCGTCATGACAATGGCGCCAGCACTACCAAAGCCGAAGTCCAGAGATTTGATTCCGTAATTATACAGGTATTGAGTAATAGTAGAAGTAGTTCCTGCAGGGCCGCCACCAGTTAAAACATTGACCTTCTCGAACAGACGGAAGGTATCGATCGTCCGCAGCAGGGCACACAGGGCTAGAGAGTTTTTGATATTGGGAATAGTGATGTACCAAAACTGGTGGAGGGTATCGGCACCGTCGATCCGTGCGGCCTCATACTGTCCCTCCGGCACAGACTGCAGGGAGGCAAACAGCAGCAGAAACACAAACGGCACATTCTGCCAAACATCAATCACTAAAATGGTACCAAAGGCAGTCTTAGTATCCAGGAACCAGTTATAATAGGGCAGTCCCAAGCTGGTAAGGAACTGGTTGATGATACCATAGTTGGAGGAGAGCATCATGCGCCAGCTGAGGGCCACAGTCACGGCCGGCAGCAAATACGGCAGCAGGAGCAGCGTCCGCATAACCTTCTGACCTCGCTTGAGGCTATGGATAAAAACCGCCACCAGCAGCCCCAGCACCATTTCCAATACCACCGCCAGGATGGTAAACTTGATGGTGTTGACAACTGCCTGACGGAAATATTCATTTTGAAACAGGTCGACGTAGTTTTTGAAAAGGACAAAATCCGGCGACCGATTGGCGTGCTTAAGGTAATTGTAATTGGTAAAGCTGTAGATCAGCGTAAAAATCAGGGGATACGCAGTCATGACCAGCAGTACCAGAATCGTGGGTGTCAGCATCTTAATGCCGAACAGCTTCGTTTGTGCTCCGCCGCTGCTGAGTCTGGCTAACTCATTCTTTCTCATATCTAACCCTCGTTAATCAAAGAGGTGTGGGGGGAACGGGAGTCCGGGGCACTGTTCCCAGTGCCCCGGACCACCCCCATGGTCCATTGGAAAATGCTTTGGAAATTAGCCGGCCATCAGGGATTCCAGCTGACTCTGAGCGTCCGCCAAGCCTTGATCGATGGTCTTAGTTCCCTGGATGATGTTGTCCATCTCAGTGCCCAGGATATTGGTGAACTCGGTCCACTCCTCAATCACAGGGCGATACACGCCGGTCTCCAGAGCGCCGCAGACGGTCTCCAGGTGGGGATAGGTCTCCAGAACGGTCTCGTCCAGCAGGCTGGAGTAACGGCAGGGCACGCCGCCGTTCTCGATGGAAGCGAGCTGTACCTCGGGGCTCATCACGTACTCCAACAGCTCCAGCGCCAGATCCTTATGGGGGGCATTGTTGGGAATACCGATGCACCACACGCCCTGCAGCGCAACGTTCTTCTCCGTATCAGAATCGTTCAGCTTGGTGGGGATGGTGGTATAGTCGGCGGGGCCATCAGCAGTGGGCACATACCAACCGGGCCAAATCTGAGCCAGGGCAGTCTCACCAGCAGTGACAGAAGCCACGATATCGTCCTTATCCAGGGTGTTGCCCAGCTCGTACAGGGCCAGGTACTCTTCCATGGCAGCCTTGAACTCGGGAGTGTTCACGGTGGGCTGGTTGTTCTCATCCACAACCCAACCGCCATGCACAACCAGGTGAGGCAGGAAGTCGGAG
>CATZYY010000078.1 GCA_958426425.1 uncultured Oscillospiraceae bacterium | reverse complement strand
GGCGTCCAGCACCTGCTTGCCCTCCACCTGGGGCTTGTAGGTGAACTTGCCGTCGATGCCGATGCGCTCGCACAGGCCCTTGGCCAGCAGCGTGCCGGTCTCGGGATTCAGCAGCTGATACTTCAGGGAGGAACTGCCAGCGTTAATGACCAGAATGTTCATAATTTCACGACTCCTCTGCACCTTTTGGGGAAATCCTTGCGGTTTTTCCCGCTTTGATATAAAATAATTCGGAAAGGATTCTCCGCCATGGCGGACGGAATCCCTCACAATATCTATTATAACAAAGTTTTTTCCAGAGGCAACCTCCATTTTTACCGAAATGTCACTTTTTTGTCACTGGATTGGGGTGAAATTTATGGCTGTTGCAGGTATGATCGTAGAATACAATCCGCTGCACAGCGGGCATCTGCGCCTGTTGGAGGAGACCCGGCGGCTGCTGGGACCCGACACCGCCATTGTCTGCGCCATGAGCGGCAACTTCGTCCAGCGGGGTGATTTTGCCCTGATTCGCAAGCACCAGCGGGCCCGGGCCGCCGTGGAGAGCGGCGCGGACCTGGTGCTGGAGCTGCCGCTGCCCTGGGCTGTGGCCTCGGCGGAGACCTTTGCCGATGGCGGCGTCCAGGTACTTGCCGCCGCCGGCGTGGTGACGGATCTGGTGTTTGGCAGCGAGTGCGGCGAGACGGCGCCGCTGCTGGAGCTGGCCCGTTGCCTGCTCTCTCCGGAATATGCCGGGGCCCTGCGCCGCCGGCTGGAATCGGGAAAATCCTATGCAGCCTGCCGTCAAGCGGCGGTATCCGCCCTGCTGGGACCGGAACAGGCGGCGCTGCTGGAATCGGCCAACAACATTTTGGGCGTGGAGTACTGCAAGGCGCTGCTGCGCCGCCGGCTCTCCCTGCGCCCTCTGACCGTTCGCCGGGAGGGCAGTCCCCACGACGGCGCCCTGGAGCCCGGCGCCCACCCCTCCGCCTCCGCCCTCCGGGCGCTGCTGCGGGCGGGGGAGACGGAGCAGGCCTTGTCTTTGCTGCCTGCCGCCATAGCGCGGGTGTATCAGGAGGAGGCTGCCGCCGGCCGCGCGCCGGTGTGGGGCGAGATGTGCCAGAGGGTTGTCCTTGCCCGGCTGCGGACCATGACGGAATCAGACTTTGCCGCCCTGGACCAGGGGCGGGAGGGTTTATGCCGCCGGCTGTACCATGCCTCCCGCACAGCCGCCTCGGTGGAGGAGCTGCTCTCCGCCGCCAAGACCAGGCGATACGCCTATGCCCGGCTGCGGCGGATGGTGCTGTGGGCCTACTTGGGCCTGACCCCTGCCGATGTGCCGGAAAAGGTGCCCTATCTGCGGCCTCTGGCCGCCAACGATACCGGCTGCCGGCTGCTCTCCGCCATGCGGAAGCAATCTGCCGCGCCGGTTTTGACCAAGCCCGCCGACGTGCGGACCCTGGGGCCGGAGGCCCGGCGTCTGCTGTCGCTGGAGGCGCGGGCCACAGATCTCTATACGTTGGCCTACCCTGCCCTGTCTGCCGCTGCCGGCGGTACAGAGTGGCGGGAGGGTCCTGTGATCTTGAGAGGGCCCTGCTGAGGAAAGGAGACCCTACTTATGCGACGAGCAATCATCGTGCTGCTGATGCTGGGCATGCTGACAGCCTGCGCCGGCCAAGCGCCGGGAAGTATATCCACAGAGGAACTGACCCCCTCCATTCAGGAGAGCACTGTCCTGTCGGAGGCGGCGCCTCAGACTGTGACCTTCCAGGTGAAGACGGAGGTCTACGAGGACACCGCCCTGGCTGACGATGGCACGGAGCTGGTGACCTGCCGGTTCGAATATCCGGTCCTGAGCGCCAGCTGGCGGGATGGAACGCCTCTCGAGACGGCCCAGACCGCCGAGGAGGAACAGGCCTTGGCTGCGGTGGCGGCATTTAACGACCAGTTTGGCCCTGCCACTGTGGAAATAGAGTACCAGGAGATGGTCTCCATGGCCCAGGAGGATTTGGAGTTTCGGATGAAATCCGGTATGGAGTGGCCATCTCCCTACACCATGGAGATGGACTGCGAGGTTTATCAGACGGAGCGGATGATCAGCGTATCCGGCAATTATTATAGCTATACCGGCGGAGCCCACCCCAACACGGTGCTGCTGGCCTGGAATTTTGACCTGACTACCGGGCAGTTCTTTACACCGGAGGTGCTGGCGGCGGATGGACAGGCCTTTTCTGCCGCAGTGAAGGAGGAACTGGTCCGTCAGAGCTGTGAGACTGCGGCGGAGAACGACATGGCGGCGGAGGAATTTTTCTGGGCCAACTATGAGGAGATCCTCTCCGCCTGGAGTAGCTATGCCGTCTCCTTCGACGGCTCCGGTATGACGGTGGGCTTTTCCCCTTATGAACTGGCCGCCTATGCCGCCGGTGCGCAGATCTATCATCTGGACTATGCCCAGCTGATGCCCTACCTCAGCCCTCATGGGGTGGAGCTGCTGGGTTTGGAAAGTACTGAAGGGGAAGCCCCCAGCGGAAAATAGCGATGGAAAAACGCAGGCCGGAGGGCCTGCGTTTTTTTGCCCTTGACATACCTAGTAGTACTATGTATAATAAGCATAGAACTACTAGGCATAAAACCGGACAGGAGGCTGCATATGGAACGGAAAAAGCCCATTGAGCACACCCAGCTGCTGGTATTGTCCCTGCTGGCGGGGGAGGATATGTACGGCTACCAGATGATTCTGGAGCTGGCCCGCCGGTCTGACCATACCTTTGAGATGAAAGAGGGGACCCTCTACCCGGTGCTCCACGGCCTGGAGCGGCAGGGATTGCTGGAGGCATATCAGCAGGAGGCGCCCACCGGCCGGGTGCGGAAGTACTATCATCTGACCCGCCGGGGGGAGGCGGCGCTGAAAAAGGAGGCGGAGGCCTGGAAGGAGTATGCCGGGGCGGTCAACACGGTGCTGCGGTCCAGCGCCGGGCTGAGCCTGGCCTGACGCCATGGGCAGGCGGGACTATACGGAGACGGTGCTCTCCGCTCTGAATCATGTGACCCGGCGGGAGCGCGCCGCCATCCGGGCGGAGCTGGAGGGCCATATGGAGGACCACATGGAGGGCCTTTTGGAGCTGGGCTATGACCCGGCTCTGGCGGAGCAGCGGACCTTGGCCGCCATGGGAGACCCGAAAGAGGTGGGCCGGGAACTGAACCGGCAGTATCCCCTGGGGTGGCTGATCGTGGGCCGAATGGCCATGGCGGCGGTGCTGATCTTTGTCCTGGTGGCGGCGGGCCCGGTATGGAATACCCTGCGGGACACGGTGGTTCCCAACTTCCAAGCCCGGTGGTTTCCCACCACCGTCCAGGACTTGACGGAAATCAGCTTCAGCGGCTATCAGGACGGAGCTTATCAGGCCCTGGCCAAGACGGCCATGGACCTGGACCTGCGGCGAACGGTCAACGGCGTCACCACCCGCGTCTATCAGGTGGGATTGCAGGACCCGGCGGCGGAACGGACCACCGCCTGGTTTGCCGTCAGCTTTTCCTCGGCGAATCCCTTTGAAAAACCCTCCCGCTTTTTGGGAGACAGCATGCGCCTGGAGGGACAGCCGTCCACGGTGGTCACGTCGTTCCACAGCCCCTACTACTGCTTTTTCAGCGGCCCGGTGACCCGGGGCCAGGAGGCCCGGGTGGTTTGGCAGGGAGACGGGGAGCCCGTTTCCTTCACCGTGCCCCTGCCCTGGGAGGAGGCTGCGGAATGAAACTGCGAAAAAAGCGGCTGCCCTCCCGCCGGCGGCGGGCGTTGCGGTGGCTGGCGGCGCTGGTGCTGCTGGCGGGGCTGTGCCACTGTACGGGAATTTACCCCCTGACACCGGACCGGAGCCTGCGGCGGCAGGAGCGGTATTTTGCCGCCGGGCGGACGGAGGCGGATGCGGTCCTTCATGACCCCTATCTTCAAGAATCCAGCATCGGGCTGGTAACCGCCTCCCGGAATGAGACAGCGGTGATGCTGGGCCTGCGGCGCTGGAGCCTGCTTTCAGGCTGGCAGCCGGGCTTTGCCTGGACCGTGGGGCGCGGCGTCGGGATGGTGGACGCGGTGGCGGGCTATTATTCCTGGGATCCGGAGGCGTCTTTCTATCCCTATGTGGTGTACGGCTGCGTCAATGACCCCCGGGTGACCGCCGTGAAGCTGACGGTCCGGGAGCAGACCCTGGAGGGGGACTTTCTCCGGGAGTATGAACTGGAGCCGGAGATCTGTACTGCCGACGACGGTCAGCGGTATTTTCTGGAGACCTTTGAGGCCGGCGGGCTCTGTGCCATTTCCTACCGTACATACGGAGAGGGGGCCGAGGCCGCCGGGGACATCCCCTTTATGTCCCTGATCTATGACTGGTCGGATATATAGTCCCGGGAAAGGAGGCATCCATGGACCGGAAAACCTACATAGACACGGTGCTCTCCGCCCTGTGCCATGTAACCGGCGATGAGCGGGCTGCCATCCGGGCGGAGTTGGAGGGCCATATGGAAGATCACATGGAGGGACTTCTGGAGCTGGGCTATGAGCCGGAGCTGGCGGAGGAGCGGACCCTTGCCGCTATGGGGGACCCCCAGGAGGTGGGCCGGGAGCTGAACAAACAATACACCGGCTGGGGCTGGGTGCTGCTGAGCCGAATGGCCGTGTTGCTGACGGTGGTGCTGTGCCTTCAGGCCCTGCTGGGCGGTCTGGGGCAGCTGGGCATAGTGGCGGACAGCATCATGGCCCGCATTTATCCGGATGAGCCGTCCGCCTATACATACCCCGCCGCCACGGAGCGGCTGGACATTCGTCTTCCAGTGGGGAACGACGTTCTGCGGGTCTACCGGATCAGTGTGAGACAGCCGGACGGAGATACCAAGCCGCCGGAGGCGGAGGTGCTGCTGTGCGCCTATGACCGGATTCCCGGAGGCATCGTATCTTCCAGACTGGAGCCGCAAACCTGGTTGGAAAATGCCGCGGAAGAGAAGGGTTCCACCATCGGAAACAGCAGAGGGAACTGGCGGGTGGCGTATTGGAACCGCCGGGTGGAGATCCAGCCGGAGGACACCTATGTGACGCTGTGCTGTGAAACGTATGGGGAACAGATCCGTCTGGAGCTGCCGCTGCCGGAGGAGGGAACATCATGAGCCGCAAAACACTGCCCACCCGGCGGCGCCGAGCCCTGCGACGCCTGGTACTGGCGGCAGCGGTGCTGCTTTTGAGCAACCATCTGCTGGGCGTGGGTCTGCTGCTGCCCGTCCAGGCCGTCCGGCAGGTGGAGGAGCGGCAGGGGGCGCCCCACGGCGCCGTGCTGGACCGGCTCTGGACCCCGGAGATCCACCGGACACACCTGGTGTACCTGACCGCCAGTGAAAAGACCGTCACCATCGCAGATACGTATCTGTCCGTATACGGCTGGATAGGCGGCTTTGGCTGGTCCCTGGACTGCACCACAGGAGAGCCTCTGTACGCCGGGGAGATGACCATGTACCGGGACGAGCGGGAGGGGACCGTGTGCTGCTATTACGGCCGGGTGGACGATCCGACCATTGAGACGGTGACGATCAGTGAGCGGGGTGAGCTTTACGATGAGACCACAAAGACTGCCTATTGGGAAGAGGCGGCCCGACTGACGGCAGAGCCGGAGGACTTCCTGGAGCGGAAGGGCTATCGCTGCTTCCTGCTCTCTCACATCATCACAGATTGGCCCTACGACTCCGGAAGACACGCCTGGGCGACCGGCTATGACGCCGCCGGGAACGTGGTGGCGGAATTTGAAATTCAGGAGGGCACCCATTCTTATTTTGGGTAAGGTTTCCCGGGAAAGGCCTCTGCCCGGTCCTTCATCCCCTGAATGGAGGCAGGGAACATTCGTCCTATGATGAGACAAAAAGAATACAGCAGGAAGCGCACCTTCAAAGTGCGCTTCCTGCTGTTATATTAAGCAAAAAGGATGATATATCCATCAAATAAGTTGACGTAACATATTTATGGCAAACTTCTCGGCGCGTTCCTCAATCCCCGGCAGGGCCATGGCTTCCCCCTTGTCGTTGGCGGTCTCCAGCATGCAGAAGCGGTTGGGCAGCCAAAAGCCCTTGTTCATGTTCAATGCGGAGACCACCTGCCGGGCCACGATGTCTCCGCCGGAGTAGCCGGAGACCACGATGGCAAACACCGCCTTGTCGGCAAAGGAGGTGGTGCGGTACAGGGCTGTCAGCCGGTTGATGGCAGCCGTCAGATTGGCGGAGAGGGCGTCATTGTAGTTGGGACACAGCAGCACCACAGCGTCCGCCTCCCGGACGGCGGGGTACACCTCCCGGACCATGACGCCGCCGTAGAAGCAGTCCCCCTGCTCGCCGAAGTGGAGGCAGGTGGTGTAGGGGCAGCCGGCGCAGTCCTCCATGGTGCCGTTGCGCAGGCCGATCTCCGTGATATCACAGCGGTCCTCCAGGTGGGACCGGACCCGGCCCCACAGGGCCAGGGTGTTGGAGGTGGTGCGGCTGGAGGCGTGGAGCACCAGCAGCCTTGGCCGCTGCCGCCGGGGCGGGGCAAAGTCCGTCACCCGGTCCATCAGGTCGGAGACCGCCAGGCGATACGCGCCCTCCAGATCACAGCCGGCGTTTTTGGCCTGGACGGTGAAATTCCGCAGGTCCCCGGTGCCCTCCACCAGAGGCCGACCGGGAAAGACGCACCCGGCGTGGGAGGCGGAGAGCGCCAGTTCCCGGCCCGCCGCCTTGGTGTACAGGTCCCCGGTGCCGTCAATGACCAGGCCGCCCACGCTGTCCGACAGGCAGTCCGGGTGGGTCCGGAGGAAGGATAGAAATTGGTACAGCTCCAGATTCACGCCGCTGGGGGGGATGGCCGCCGCTATCAGCAGCCGCCGGTTTTGGAGGCGGTCCGTCAGCCAGGACACCCGCTGGAAGGGCCGGCCCCGCAGGGTCTGAGCCAGCAGTCCCGTGAGCCGGGGGCTCTCCGGGCCGAGGCAGATCAGCGTCAGTTCCTGGGCCATGGATGGCACCTTCCTTCCGCGAAAATCAGATGATGGCCTTTAGCAGGGTTTCAGTCTCCTCCAACCGCTTCCGCAGGGCCGGGGGCAGGGGCAGACACTCCACCTCGCCGCCCTGCTCCGTCAATCGGCTGCGGGCGCCGAACCACACGTCTCCCAGACACATGGAGGCGCAGCGCCACTGCCCCCGCAGAGTCAGCAGCAGCTGCATGGCCCCGGAGGACACCGCCGGAGCCACGTAGGGCTTGAACCCCAGGTCCCGGATGCGGAGGTTGGCGGTCTCCACCTGCTCTGTCAGGGCCCGGGACACTTCGTCGTCATAGTGTTCCACGGAGTTGGCAATGACCAGCCCGTGGCCGTGGGGGCCGAAGCTGCGGCCCTGGGTGAGGAAGTTGGCGAACCGGGGGTCTCGCTTTGCGAAGTAGGCCGCCCGGGCGTTCATGACCCCCAGACCGAAGCCCTGGACCTGCTGGGCAAAGAGCCCGCCCCCGTCCCAGACGCCGTCAGGACCTATGTTGGAGGCAAGATAGGCCGCCTTGCACAGGGGGTCCACCGGGTCTGACATAACGATGAAAAGCCCCTGGAAGCCCGCCGTCCGGGCCTGCCGGGCAAAGGATTCCACCAGGGGGCGGTTGGCGGCGAACTGGGCCATGCGCACGTCGGTGACGGCGCTGCCCACCGGAGGGATGGCCTTGGTGGCGGCGAACAGGAACACGTCGCAGTCAAAGAGGCGGTCCGCCGTCACCGGCTCCACCTCCGGCAATGCGCCGTAATCCCAGGGCCAGGCGATCTGTCCCATCTCAGCGGTCCACCGCTCCACGGCTTTTTCGTTGAGATCGCAGATACCCACAGTGGAGATGCAGTCTCCGCCCAGCAGTTTCAGGGCCGTCAGCAGCGTGCCGCCTACGTCGCCTACCGCCAGCAGGTGGACCCGCTTTTTCCCGCTGTTGGGCGTGAGACGCTCCAGGGCCGTCTCCCACCGGGGATGGCGGATGTTGACGGCAGTCAGCGCCCCGCTTTCCAGGGAACAGCGGACCGGCTCCGGCAGTTCCGTGTCCGCTCCGGCGGTTCGGTCCAGCCAGGCGGCGGAGGCCGGTGTGGTCAGGTGGTGGGGGGCCGTGGGCCGCCAGAGGGCGCATCCCCGGACCGGGTCTCCGGCGGTGAGGAACAGGGGCGGGATCCCTGCCTCCGCTCTTGGCAGAGACAGGTCCGGCAGGGGGGAGGCCGCCAGCCGCCCCCGGTAATTGTAGTAGTACATGGAGTTAGGATCTCCTTTTTCGCATCAGTTTTCCAAGTCCTGCCCCCAGGCCGAAGCCCACCAGGGCCAGACCTGCCAGGATGGCGAACCATCCGGCCACAAAGGCGTTCCAGCCGATGAAAAAGCCGGGGTCCGCTCCCAGGGCCAGGGCCGCCAGGCCCAGGAGGGCAGCGGGGTACAGCAAGAGCAGCCATCGCAGCCATTGCAGCCGCCGGGGCAGCCACGCCGCAAGAAGCCGCAGCAGGAAGGGCGGCGCAAAAGCCACCAGGCAGTAGGCGATCATTTCGTTCATGGAACACCCCTCACTCCAGCAGGGCCCGCATGCGCAGCAGCAGACGCAGATCGTTTTCCAGGCATGCGGAGGCGGGCAGGTTGGCGTCATAGTGCAGGCAGCTGCCCTTGTCCGGGGACAGGGGCAGAATGACCGCCTCGCTGAGCCGGGAGAGGGTCAGGTTCCGGGCGTATTTTTCCCGGAACTGGGTCTCCAGGGTCAGCAGGATGTCCCGGCTGTTTTCAATGCAGGTCTGTGAGAAGTGGAAGGCCGCCTCCCGGCCGCACTCCTTGTAGAACCGGGGGAAGGCGTAGGGCATAATCAGGTTGATGGAGGGGGTCAGGCCCGGCACCGAGGCCAGAGCGCCGCCCACCGTGTCGCCGCCGATGAAGGGGTACATGGTGGATTCCACGAACCAGGCCCGCATGTTGGGCACGAAGTACACGCCGTCCACCATGCGGCCCTTGGCGGCCATCAGGTCCTTGCCCCGGCTGGACAGCACGCCAACCAGCACCCGGTCGATCTCCACGCCCTCCCGCCGGAACAGGGGGTCCAGCACCTTGATGCGGTTGCCGGAGTGGAGCAGATCGTCCACCAGTATCACCGGCCGCCGGAAGGAGCGGATGGTGCGGATTTGGCTGGACAGGGGGGTATAGCCGGGGAAGGCCTCAATGCCGAAGGACTTGAGGTCCTGGGCAAAGACCTTGTCGGTGTGGAGGGTTTTGGTGACGGTGTTGGGGATGGCGTTGCCCCGGAGGATCTTGCCGAAGGGCACGCACATCTTGGGACCCAGAATGCGGGGCTTGGTGGGTTCCGCCGGTACGCCGTTGAGGGTGACGATCTTCCGCACCAGACGGTGGTAGATGACCTCGGCGTTCAGCGACAGCACCAGCGTTCCCGGATACAGGCCGGCAATGGCCCGCTGGAACCGGCAATGGGCGGTTTTCACCGCCTCCAGCACCTTGCGGTCTGAGGAGAAAGGTTCTTTCAAGGTGGTGGGAATGTTCTGAATCAGCACCGCCGGAGAGCGCATATCCACCAGCAGCAGCGGCAGGGGACTGGAGATCTCTGCCGGGCAGAAGCCCTGCCGCTCCAGAAGGTCCAGGGTCTGAGCATCTGCCGGGGCGTGCCACACGGCATAGCTGCAGTCCTGTCCCATGGCGTGAGACAGCCCCTCTGTCAGCAGCAGCTGCCCTACATCGTAGCTGCCGGGGGTGGGGACGGCGTAAAGGCCCGTCAGCAGCCGTACCAAGCCTGCGGTGCGGCCACGGACATAGTCGGCCAAACGGCCGTCACCCAATGCCTCATACAGCCCGGCGGAGTTGACCGTCCGCATGGTGAGAAAGCCCAATACCCGGGGCCGGGGGCCGGTGTCCCGCAGGATGCAGACGCTGTCCCTAGGGTCCGGTGGGGCCATCTGCCCCTGGTCGGCGGCCACGGCCTCCTCCAGTTCCGCCCACACGGCGCGGTCCGGCTCCCGACAGAACTGGAAGTCCAGATCACCCACCCGCAGCAGCTGCTTATACTGGGGCTCTCTCAGATACAGGCTGTTGCGGTAGATGAAATCCTGGACCGTGGGATCGATGAGGTTGGAGATGTCCCGGCCCAGATCGATATTTTCCCGGATACGGGTGGAGCTGATGTCCTCCAGGTGGGTGGGCAGCTGCAGCTCGATCACGTGGCCGGTGATGCAGCTGAGGTCGGCGTCGATCTCGTGGCCCTCGGCGTCGCTGGAGCGACGGAAT
>CATZYY010000077.1 GCA_958426425.1 uncultured Oscillospiraceae bacterium | reverse complement strand
GGCAGCAACGGCAGCGGCAAGACCTCCCTGCTGAACATCATCTGCGGCTCCATCGGCATCGAGGGCGGCGACGTGCTGCTGGACGGCAAAAGCATCTCCAAGCTAAAGGACTATCAGCGCTACGCCTCCATGGGCCGGGTGTATCAGGACCCCTCCGCCGGCACCTGCCCCAACCTGACGGTGCTGGAAAACCTGTCTCTGGCAGACAACAAGGGCAAACCCTTCGGCCTGGGCCGGGGCATCAACCGCCGCCGGGTGGCCGATTACCGGGAGCAGCTGTCCTCCCTGGGGCTGGGACTGGAGGATAAGCTGGACGTGCGCATGGGCGCCCTCTCCGGCGGCCAGCGGCAGGCGGTAGCACTGCTGATGGCCACCATGACCCCCCTGCGGTTTTTGATTCTGGATGAACACACCGCCGCCCTGGACCCCAAGACCGCCGAGGTCATCATGGTCCTGACCGACAAGGTGGTTCGGGAAAAGGGGCTCACCGCCATGATGGTGACCCACAACCTCCGCTACGCCGCGGAGTACGGCGACCGGATTCTCATGATGCGGCAGGGACAGGTGGTACTGGACCGGGCCGGTGCTGAAAAGGCGGCCACCTCCATGGATGACTTGCTGAACCTATTCAACAAGATCTCTCTGGAGACGGGAAACTGACTTCTCCGAGAAAATGATTTCCCAGCCGTTTCCCCATCCAACAGGACACCGCACCCGAGCGGCGTCTCCTCCGTCAACTGAGAAATTCCTTTTTTAAAGTTTGAGAAGCCTTTTCAGCTGCTCCGTGAGGGCAGCTGGAAAGGCTTCTTTTTCGTGCTTTTGGGTGCAGGAGCAGCAAAATGCCTCTCAGAACCAGACGGGGCGGACGCCAGTGGCGTCCGCCCCGTCTGCCGTTTTCACTGCTTGGCGCTTACTCTTCCAGGTGGTAGCCCAGGGCGGTCAAATCCTGGCGGATTTTCTCCACGTGGGCGCTGTCCCGGGTCTCCAGCACCATGGATACCATGCAGGCCCCCACGTCGGAGTGCTGGTCCTCCCGGGAGTGATTGATGCTGAGGATGTTGGCGCCGCTGTCGGCCACCACCTTCAGCATCTGCAGCAGGCTGCCGGGCTTATCCACCACCTTGGTGGTAATCTCCGCAATCCGCCCGGCCTTGGACAGGCCCTTGGTGATAATCCGAGACAGTGTGGTGACATCCACGTTGCCTCCGGAAACCAGGCACACGGTCTTGCGGGTGGAAGTGTCCACCTTGCCGAACATGGCCGCCGCCACGCTGGTGGCCCCGGCACCTTCCGCCACGGTTTTCTGCACCTCCATCAACGCCAGAATGGCAGAGGCGATCTCGTCCTCGCTGACGGTAACGATCTCATCCACATACTGCTGACACAGGGCGAAGGTCAGATCCCCCGGCTTTTTCACGGCGATGCCGTCCGCGATGGTAGAGACGCTGCGCAGCTCCGTGGGCCCGCCGGCATGGCGGGAGAGATACATGGAGGCAGCTCCCGCCGCCTGAACCCCTACAATCCGGCAGTCCGGCTTCAGGGCTTTCACCACAAAGGCAATGCCGCTGATGAGCCCGCCGCCGCCGATGGGCACCACGATCTGCTCCACTTCCGGCAGCTGCTCTAAAATCTCCAGGCCGATGGTACCCTGCCCGGCGATCACCAGGGGGTCGTTAAAGGGATGGGCAAAAGTGTAGCCCTCCTCCCGAACCATCCGTTCTGCCTCTGCCGCCGCGTCGTCGTAAACGCCGGGCACCAGCACCACCTCGGCGCCGTAGTTCCGAGTGGCCTCCACCTTGCTGATAGGGGCCCCGGCGGGCATACAGATCACCGACTTGATCCCCAGCCGGGTGGCCGACAGGGCGATGCCCTGAGCATGATTCCCGGCGGAGCAGGCCACCACGCCCCGCTGCGCCTCCTCCGGCGTCAGGGAACGGATCTTGTTGTAGGCGCCCCGCAGCTTGAAGGCGCCAGTTAATTGCAAGTTCTCCGCTTTGATGTAAATATTTTCTCCCAGCCGTGGGGCCGGGTCCAGAGGCGTTTTCCGGGCAATGCCCCGCAGCGCTTCCTGGGCCTCCCGCACCATATCCAGTGTCAGCATGGCTCCCCCTCCTTGTCCTTGTTTCTGCACTGATTATATGCCTGCCCTATGGGGATTACAATGGGCGATTCCTCCAAATGTTTTCCTAATGAGTACATATTTTTTACAATTTGTATTTGTAGAAAAGACAGATTCTTTTCTCTTACAGGCAAATCTAAAATTGAACTCCCACAGCTGCTCTGGTTGCATGTTTTCGTGCAACTTTTACACTGTCGACGCCCTACTTGTCCCCAGGCGGCCCTCCCGCTTGGGGCAATCCAGAAGGAGGCGAAGATTGTGAGTAAATTCGGAGAGACCTGGCGGATTGACGGCGTCACTGCCGCCTACATTGCGGCAAGTCCAGCCAACGGACAGTATCAGGTGGTGTTTGAGCGGAGCAGCGCAGAGCTGACAGACATTGAAGGCATCAACTGGGAATCTCCCATTGTGGAGCCCCTCCGGGCAGACTGTCCCGCCCTTACAGGCCTGCCCCAGGGCTATGGGTTTACCGTGACGGACATCACCTATGACCACTCCAGCAGAAGCTACACAGTGACCGTGCAGGTAGCGAAGCAGTATCTGGGAGATGTATCTGCTTACACCGCGCAGGTATCAGAGCTGGAGCAGCAACTCAGCGACCTGACGGAGCAGATGGCCGATGCCCAGGCACAAGCGGAACAGGCCCAAGCACAGGTTATTGAGGCGCAGGCTCAGGCTGCGGAGGCCCAATCTCAGGCCAAGCAGGCACAGGCCCAGATGGAACAGGCGCAGACCCAGGCCGCCGAGGCGCAGACTCAGACAGAGAAAGCACTGGCCCAAGCGGCAGAGGCTGCCGCTGCCGCTGTCCAGAAGGATGAAACCATTGCCGCCCAGGCCCAGGAGATTGAGGCATTAAAGGCCGACAGCGGCGCCGCTGTGGTGGCGTCCCTGGAGCAGGCCTATGAGGAAGGAGTGGAGAGCAATGGCTGAGATCGTAACCATGGCCCAGGAGGAACTGCGGCAGCGGGGCGCCGCCGACGCCGCTGCCCTGGCCGCCAAAGCCGTTTCCGGAGAGGCGGACGGCACCACCCTGATTTCTTCCGAAGACCAGATCCCCACCTGGCGGCAGCGAGACTATTCTTCGGTGCCGGTGGGCACTCCCTACAAATGGCAGGGGCAGGTCTACAAGCTCTGGCAGCAGCATGACGCCACTGCCCAGCCGGACTGGAGCCCGGACCAGGCGGTGAGCCTGTGGGACATCTGCCACACCACCGACCCCACAGCCGCCAAGGACTACCAGGCCCCCCAGGGCAGCCGTGGCCTCTATCAAACCGGGGAGTGCTGCCTCTACGGCGGACGGGTATGGCGCTCCAAAATTGACAATAACGCTTTGGCTCCCGACGCCTATCCCGACGGCTGGGAAACCGTGGAACTGCCGGAGGTCTCGGAGACATGACCGAGAGCATTGTGACGGCCCTGCTTACCGGAGGGCTGACGCTGCTGGGCGTCATCATCTCCAACAACAAGCACCAGGCAGTGACGGACACCAAGGTGGACGAGCTGACCCGAGAGGTTCGGGAACACAACAACTTTGCCCGGCGTATTCCGGTGGTGGAGGAGCAGATCAAGGTCATCAACCACCGAATTGGTGATCTGGAGGACTTCCACCGCCCGGCTCCCTGAGCGGGAGGGACGAACATGGACGGAAAGCGGCTGGTCAAGTCCCCCAAGCGGTGGACCGCCTCCAAGCTCATTGCCATGGGGCTGTTGGCAGTGGACGCCAGCGCCACATATATTGTACTGTACCTGTGCTGGTTTTCCATTCAGCTCCAGTTTACCGGGAGCCTGCCCTACCTCACCGCCCTGATCGGCGCCCTTCAGGCGGCCACGGCGGTGGTGCTGGGAGCCTATTTCAACAAATCCAAAGCGGAAAACACCAAGGGCGGCATCACCTACGACGCCGCCCTGACCCAGGAAGGAGACCTTTAAATGAGCGATACCATCTTTAAGCGCATTGCCACGCTGCTGTCGGTAAAGTCCCTGGTGACGCTGGTCCTTACCGGCGTTTTTGCCTGGATGGCGGTGGCCAATGCCATCAGTCAGGATTTCATGACCATCTACGCGGTCATCATCGCCTTCTACTTCGGCACCCAGAGCCAGAAAGTGCAGGACGCGGTGGAAAAGGCGGCGGACGATGGCCAGTGAGAAAGTGCTGCTGGACCTGGCCCGAAAGGAGCTGGGTTACCGGGAGTCCCCGGCAGGCTCCAACAAGACCAAGTACGGCGCCTGGTATGGTCTGGACGGTCAGCCCTGGTGCATGATGTTTGTCCAGTGGCTGTTTTACCAGGCTGGAGCGTCATCACTGCTGCCGGTCAAAACCGCCTCCTGCGGTGCTCTCATGCGGGCGGCCCAGGAGGCCGGCCTGTGGGTCACCGGCACCTACCGTCCGGGAGACGTGGTGATCTACGATTTTCCCGGGGGCGGCGTCACAGATCACTGCGGCATTGTGGAGTCGGCGGCGGCGGACACCGTCACCGCCATTGAGGGCAACACCGCCGTGGGCAATGACAGCAACGGCGGTATGGTTATGCGGCGAAACCGGACCCTGCGGCTGGTGGTGGGGGCGGTCCGCCCCCGATATGAGGAAGAGGAGGAGGAAACCGTGGTCAGATACACCCATCTCAGCGACATTCCAGCCAAATTCCAGCCGGTGATCGAAGCGCTGATGAACGCCGGCATCATTCAGGGCGACGGCAGCGACCCCACCGGCAACGGCGACGTCATAGACCTGAGTCACGATCAGGTGCGGACGCTGGTGTTCGCCTACCGGGGCGGCGCCTTTGACGCCAAGCTGAAAGCCGCCGGATTGGAACCGGCGGTGCAATAAGCAAACCACCCCTGACGCCATGGCGTCAGGGGTGGTTTTTTTATGTCAGCTGAAAAACCGCACCCGGTCCGGGTACCGGCACCGTCCGGTCCGCAAACTGGGGATACTGGTCCAAAAAAGCTGTGGTGAAGCCGTAGTCGTCCCACTGGTGCATGGGGAGGAAGCGGCGGATGTCCGCCAGCTCCAGAAAATACTTGGGGCCACGGAAGCCGTCCTCCCCCAGCCGGGGGTCCAGAGGCAGCATGGCCAGGTCGATCTTCCGCCCCCGGAGGGGCTGGGTGTACCGCTTGAAATCCGTCTCCATGTTCCGGTTCCAGGCGGGGTCCTCCCCCTCCCAGTGCCACCAGTTCAGATCCCCGGCGTGGAACACAGTCTGTCCCTCCGCCGTGACCAAAAAGGCCACGCCCTCGTCGGTGGAGGGCAGGGTCCCCACCGTGACGCCGGGGAAAATCTCCGCCGTCTCCCCGCCGCAGAGCACCCGGCACCGCTCTGCGGCATCGTCCTCCAGGCCCCAGCGTTCCCGGTTCCGCTCCGTCAGGCGGATGCCCTTGCCCAGAACAAACCGGGTATGGGCACCGTCCAGAGTAAACATTCTGGGGTCAAAATGGTCCGGATGGCGGTGGCTGGCAAAGACCGCCAGGGGCTTGTCTGCCGGCAGGGGCGGCAGTTCCCCCTTCCACCAGTCGAACAGCAGTCCCACGCCCTCCAGCTCCACCAGAAAGCCGCTGTGGCTGAGATAGGTGACCTTCATCAAAGGAACTTCACCGCCGTGCCGTAGGCGATGACCTCTGCCGCCCCCTGCATCACGGAGGACGATCCGTAGCGGATGTTTACCACGGCGTCGGCCCCCAGGGCCTCCGCCTCGTCCACCATGCGCTTGACGGCGATCTGACGGGCCTCGTTGAGCATCTCCGTGTAGCCGGTGATCTCGCCGCCCACCAGGGTCTTCATGCCTGCCATAAAGTCCTTGCCAAAGTTTTTGGACTGAACCACGGTGCCCTTCACCATGCCCAGCGCCTGAAATTCTTTTCCGGGAATGTAATCAATATTGACTAGCAGCATCTAATTCTCCTCCTTCAATTTCTTTGAATCTCTGCCGAAGGGCCACCAGGGCTATCAGCATGGGAACCACGCACAGCGCGGCTAACGCCGCAAATATCCAAAAGAGCCACTGGGGCAGATCTGGAATCCAGCATAGGGCCACGAAACAGGCCGCACAGGCCACCTGCAGCAGCCCGAACAGGGCCACGCCCCGGACCGCCTCCCGCCTGCGGCGCCGTTTTTTCTCCTCAATACTTTCGTGCATCGGCTTCCTCCCCCTTCCGAATCTCCCGCAGCCGCTGAAACATGGCGGCGAACACGCCGATCACTACCGCTGCGCCCAGAATTCCGTATACTACCATGATACCCACGGCGGCGGGGACAGGCCCTTCCTCCAGCATAACCCACAGCAGTGATCCCACGAACAGCACCACAATCAGCGCCGTGACCGTGGCGGCGATCACCGCACCCAGGGCGCCGGAGCGGCGCTCAGTACTTCCGCGCATCGTCAATCTCCCCTTTCTCGATCTCCTGGAGCCGTTGGATCAGGGCCAGCACCACCCCCAGAATGATGACACCGGGAATGGCCACCAGCACTACCACCAGGGGCAGAGGCGGCGCCTGGTCGGCGTCGGTGGTAAAGCCCCAGATCATCAGTGCCATGAGGCTGGCCATCAAGGCCACCATCACCACCGTCACCACCGCCGGGGCAACCCGGCGCATCCGCCGGGCGTCGCCGGTCTGGCGGTTGAGGAAGGTAGCGCCCTGGTGCTCCAGAAGCTCCATCTCCTCCAGCAGTGCCTGGGCGTCCAGCGCGGAGAGGGGCTCCTCCCGGTCCTTCAGCTGACGGCACAGCGCCATAGATGTCTCCAGATTTTTCTGCTCCCGCTCCAGCGTCACCAGATGGCGGCGCATACCGTCGCCCAGGGTGTGGGTGCCGGAAAGCATCTGCCGGATCTCCTCCAGGGGCAGGCCCAGCTTCCGCAGCAGCTTGATCTGCCGCAGGGTCTCCACCTCCGCCTCCCCGTAGTCCCGGTAGCCGTTGTCGCTGTTGCGCCGGGGCGTCAGCAATCCCTCGGCTTCGTAAAAGCGGATGTTCTTCTTGGTGATGCCCACCAGGGCCTCCACTTCATTGATTTTCAAGGGCTCTCGTCCCCTTTCTGGTGGTATCGTATACCTTCCATGAGGGGGAAGGTCAAGAGGTTTTTGAAATTTTCCCGCCAGGGGGTGGGAAGTACCGGCGGAATGTGGTACAATCATACCATGTGCGACACGAAACTGACAACCGAAAAGATTCTCCAGTCCCTGCCGGAGCCCCTGCTGGCCTGGTATGGCGCCAACGCCCGGGACCTGCCCTGGCGCCGGACCACAGACCCCTACCGGATCTGGGTGTCGGAGATCATGCTGCAGCAAACCCGGGTGGCGGCGGTGCTGGGCTACTATGCCCGGTTTTTGGAGGCCTTCCCCACGGTGGAAACTTTGGCCGCAGCTCCGGAGGAGCGGCTTATGAAGCTGTGGGAGGGCCTGGGCTATTACAGCCGGGCCCGAAATCTGCAAAAGGCGGCAAAGATTGTGGCCCAGGCGGGCGCCTTCCCGGATACCTTCCAGGACCTGCTGGCCCTGCCGGGCATCGGCGAATATACCGCCGCCGCCATTGCCTCAGCGGCCTTTGGCCGGCGGGAGGCCGCAGTGGACGGCAATGTGCTGCGGATTTTCACCCGCCTGACAGACTGTCACGACGACATCACCGACCCCAGGGTGAAGCGGACGGTTCGGGACGCCCTCCAGGCCGTGATACCGGAACAACAGGCGGAGATCCGGATTTTCAATCAGGCCACCATGGAACTGGGGGCCACGGTATGCGTGCCCAATGGACCGCCTCGGTGTGAGGATTGCCCGGTGGGGACGCTGTGCCTGGGCCGTGCACGGGGCACGGCGGAGCGCTTGCCGGTGAAGCGGGCCAAAAAGGCCCGGCGGGTGGAGGAAAAAACCGTCTTTTTGCTGCTGCGGCAGGGCCGGGTGGCCCTGCGGAAGCGGCCTGACGCCGGACTGCTGGCGGGACTGTGGGAATTTCCCAATGTGGAGGGCGCCCTGGACGAAGCGGCTGCGGGACGGGCCGCGGCCGCCTGGGGCCTGACCCCCAAGGCCTGGCGCAGCCGCCTGACGGCCAAGCACATCTTCACCCATGTGGAGTGGCACATGACCGGCTACGCCTTGGAGGTGGCCGGTCCGGACGGGGAGGGCTTTTTCTGGGCGGACACGGCGGCGCTGTCCGCCCATGCGGTGCCCTCCGCCTTTGCCCGGTACTACGCCCAGGCTGCGGAGCTTTTAGCGGAGGAAAATCAATGACCATGGCCGCTAAAACGGCCCGGAAAGGAGACTGACCCATGGGACTGCTGGTGGGACTGCCCTTAATGCTGTTCCGTTTGCTCTTTGTAATGTTGCGGCTGGCAATTCCGATCCTGCTGATTCTGCTGGTAATCTGGCTGATTCGCCGGAACAGCCGGAGCGGCAGCTCCGGCGGCGGTCACTCCTCCAAGGAGCCCAAGTTCAATGGTCCCGTCTATACGGTAGATTATGAGGACGTGAAGGAGGACCCGGATTCTCCCTCGGACGGAAACCACGGGAAAGGCTGAGTGAGATGGAACTGGTAAATCTGCTGGGCATTGCGGTACTGGCGCTGCTGCTGCGCAAGCTGATCTGGTGTTTCCGGTGGCTGTGGTGCTATTACCATGGGCGGGAGACGCCCGCCCCCATCCCTTTTCTGCCCCGGCGAACCGGGGCGCTGTTTTCCGACCACGTGCGGCATGCCCGGGAGGATGACACCGCCCAAGGCGAGGAGGATTGACCATGGCCTTTTGGAAAAAGAGCGAGGACCCCTGGGACTGGGAGCCGAAAAAGCAGCCCATCCCCAGGGAGACAGGGTCGGAGCCCGGAGACGGTGCCTCCGGCCTTTTAGACGAACTGCGGGACGACTTTCAGGACTGGAATGAGAATCGGAAGGCGGCCAAGGCCCGGCGGGAGACCCCGCCGGAGCCCATCCCCTGCCCCTGGTGCGGACAGCCCATGGAACCGGGGTATCTGATCGGCGGACGGGACGCCGTCCGCCTGGTACGGCAGCGCCCCGGCACCCTGCGCATCCTGGACCCGGAGGAAGCCCTGTACATCCGGGGGGACGGCACCTTCTTGTGCGACTACAAGATCGCCTGGACCTGCGGCAACTGCCGGAAGCTGGTGCTGGACCTGCCGGAGCCGCCGCCGTCCGCCTGGGACACGCCGCCCCGGACAGACACGGAAAATACGAGAGAGGAAGAAAACTGACCAATGGCACAACTCTATTTCAAATACGGAGCCATGGGCTCCAGCAAGACCGCCAACGCCCTGATGACCCGCTTCAACTACGAGGAGCGGGGCCAGAAGACCCTGCTGGTAAAGCCCCGGATGGACACCCGGGACGGCGACCACATGGTGGTCTCCCGGATCGGGCTCACCTACCCCTGCATGTATTTCGACGAGATGCGGCAGCTGTCCATTATGGAGCTGCAGCAGAACGCCTGCATCATTGTGGACGAGGCCCAGTTCCTGACAAGGGAGGAGGTCATGTACCTGGTAGGCCTGGTGGACGATCTGGACATACCTGTAATCTGTTACGGTCTGCGGGCGGACTTCAAGGGGGACCTGTTCCCCGGCAGCGAGGCCCTGCTGGTCATGGCCGACAAGCTGGAGGAGGTCAAAACCGTCTGCTGGTGCGGCCGCAAGGCCACCTTCAACGCCCGGTTTGACCGGACCGGCAAGGTCCTCAAGGAGGGAGAGCAGGTGGTCCTGGGGGCCAACGATCAGTACATCGGCCTGTGCCGCAAACACTGGATGGCCGGGGACCTGGGCCCGGACTTTGACGTGGAGCGCCTATGATCTGCCGTCTTTGTCCCCGAAACTGCGGTGCGGAGCGGACGGAAGCCAAGGCCGGGGGCTTGTGCGCCATGCCGTCGCTGCCCGTTGCCGCCAAGGCCATGCTGCACCAGTGGGAGGAGCCGTGTCTGGCGGGAGAGCGGGGAGCGGGCTGTGTGTTCTTCTCCGGCTGCAATCTCCGCTGCTGCTTCTGCCAGAACGGCGTCATCTCCCAGGAGGGCTTTGGCAAGCCCCTGACCGTGCCGGAGCTGCGGGCGGTCTTTTGGTCCCTGGTGCATCAGGGCGCCGCCTGCCTGGACCTGGTGACCCCCACCCACTTTACCTCCGCCGTGGCGGAGGCCCTGGGGGACGAGAAATGGCCGGTGCCGGTGGTGTGGAACAGCGGTGGCTATGAGAAGCCGGAGACCTTGCGGCTGCTGGAGGGAAAGGTCCAGGTGTATCTGCCGGACCTGAAGTACGCCCT
>CATZYY010000076.1 GCA_958426425.1 uncultured Oscillospiraceae bacterium | reverse complement strand
AGAACATCGTCTGCGCCCAGCCCTTCGGCTGCCTGCCCAACCACATCTGCGGCAAGGGCATGATCAACAAAATCCGGGAGCTGTATCCCCAGGCCAATATCACCCCCATCGACTACGACCCCAGCGCCACCCGTGTCAACCAGGAAAACCGCATCAAGCTGATGCTGGCGGTGGCCCGGGAGCGGCTGGCGGGCCGGGAGGTTCCCTCCCTGCCCCATGAGGATGACGGCGCTGCCTGCGGCACCTGCGGCGCCTGCACCGCCTGCGGCGGAGAAAGCCTGTGAAACGGGTCCTGATCCTCATGGGCAGCCCCCGGCAGCAGGGCAACACCGCCGCCCTGCTGGAGCCCTTCTGTCAGGAGCTGAAGCACGGCGGAGCCGAGACGGAGGTCGTGCGTCTGTACGACCGTGATATCCGGCCCTGCCGGGCCTGCCGCGCCTGTCAAAAGGACTGGACGGTGTTCGGCTGTCCTCAGCAGGACGATGTGCACTCCATCTTTGACCGGGCGCTGACGGCCGACCTCATGGTGCTGGCCACGCCCATTTACGCCTGGTACTGCACGGCGCCCATGAAGGCCCTGCTGGACCGGCTGGTGTACGGCATGAACAAGTTCTACGGCGAGACCCGGGGTCCCTCCCTCTGGGAGGGGAAGGCCATGGCGCTGCTTTTGACCTGCGGATACCGGCCGGAGAAGGGCTGCGACCTCTTTGAGACAGGCATGAAGCGCTACTGCGCCCACTCCCGCCTGCGGTATCTGGGCAGCCATGCTGAGCGGCACCTGGGCTATGACGTGTCCTTTATGGATGAGGAAAAAGCGGAGCGGACCCGGGCCTTTGCCCGGCTGCTGCTGGAGAAGATCTGAGTAAGGCCCCGGCGCACGGCGCGCTGGGGCCTGTTTTTCCTCCGCAGGTGAACACTTTCGGGAAAAACGCCCGGTTTCCCCTTTTTTCGGCAGGGGAAAGGAATTGACGAACCGGCGGGGAAAGAGGTATAATAACATGATTTGCTATGGGTTGGCCGCGTCCGTTTGGAGAGCGGCCGGGAAGGAGCGGCAGTATGTGGATCGCGGATCAATGGCAGGACTATGAGCTGCTGGACTGCGGCGGCGGCGAGAAGCTGGAGCGCTGGGACAAGCAGCTGCTGGTGCGGCCGGACCCCCAGGCCATCTGGGAGACGCCCCGGCGCAACCCCGCCTGGCGCAAGGCGGACGGCCGGTACCTCCGAAGCCAGACCGGCGGCGGACACTGGGAGAAGAAGGCCCTGCCGGAGAGCTGGAAAATCCGCTACGGGGAGCTGACCTTCCAGGTCAAGCCCATGAACTTCAAGCACACGGGATTGTTCCCGGAGCAGGCGGTAAACTGGGACTTTGCCATGGAGAAGATCCGCTCCGCCGGCCGGCCCATCCGGGTTTTGAACCTGTTCGCCTATACCGGCGGCGCCACGGTGGCCTGCGCCAAGGCAGGGGCCAGCGTGTGCCATGTGGACGCGGCCAAGGGCATGGTGGCCTGGGCCAAGGACAACGCCCGGCTCTCGGGCCTTGCCGAGGCGCCCATCCGCTGGATTGTGGACGACTGCGCCAAGTTCGTGGAGCGGGAGATCCGCCGGGGCAAGACCTACGACGCCATCATCATGGACCCGCCCAGCTACGGCCGCGGTCCCGGCGGCGAGGTGTGGAAGCTGGAGGAGAACCTGTACCCCTTCGTGAAGCTGTGCGCCGGGGTGCTGTCGGACAAGCCCCTGTTTGTCATCATCAACTCCTACACCACGGGTCTGGCCCCGTCGGTGCTGGGATACTTACTGCATCTGCTGGTGGCCGAGAAATACGGTGGCCGCTGCACCTGGGACGAGCTGGGCCTTCCGGTGACGGAGACGGGCCTGGCCTTGCCCTGCGGCGCCACGGGCAGATGGTTCAGCGAATAAAGGAAGCGCCCTGCCGGCAAGCGGCGGGGCGGGAGCGAGGATACCATGTCTGCAATCATTGAGACGAAAGAACTGACCTATGCCTACCCGGCGGAGGAGGACCAGACCCCGGTCCTGGCCCTGAACGGCGTGGACGTGGCCATTGAAAAGGGCACCTTCGTGGTGGTACTGGGCCATAACGGCTCCGGGAAATCCACCCTGGCCAAGACCTTCAACGGCGTGCTGCTGCCTGCCGGTGGGAAGGTGTACGTGGAGGGTATGGACACCGCCGACGAAAATCTGCTGCTGGCCATCCGGCGCACCGTAGGCATGGTGTTCCAGAACCCGGACAACCAGATTGTTGCCAACGTGGTGGAGGAGGATGTGGCCTTCGCCCCGGAGAACCTGGGCGTTCCCTCGGCGGAGATCCGCCGCCGGGTGGACGAGGCCCTTTCGGCGGTGGGCATGAGCGAGTTCGTCCGCCACGCGCCTCATCTGCTCTCCGGCGGTCAGAAGCAGCGCATCGCCATCGCCGGGGTCCTTGCCATGGAGCCGGCGTGCATCGTGTTGGACGAAGCCACCGCCATGCTGGACCCGGTAGGCCGGCGGGAGGTGTTGACCACCATCCACCGTCTCAACCGGGAGAAGGGCATCACCGTGGTGCTCATCACCCACCACATGAATGAGGCGGAGGCGGCGGACCGGGTTCTGGTCATGGACGACGGCAAGCTGGCCATGGATGGGACGCCCCGGGAGATCTTTACCCAGGTGGGCAGGCTCCGCTCCATGGGCCTTACGGTGCCGGACACCGTGGACCTGCTGGACCGGCTGCGCCGGGACGGGTTGGACGTGCCTCTGACCGCCCTGACGGTGGAGCAGTGCGCCGACGCCATCGCCGCCGCTTTGTGACAAGGAACAACGGGCCGCTTTCCGGCCTTGGAAGGAACGAGGTCAATTTGGAACCGATTTTGCAAGTACAACATCTGACCCATACCTACGGGATGGGCACCCCCTTCCAGCGCAGCGCCGTGGAGGATGTGTCCTTCGACGTGTATCCCGGGGAGTTTTTGGGTATCATCGGCCACACCGGCTCCGGTAAATCCACCCTGATCCAGCACTTAAACGGCCTTCTGCGGCCCACTTCCGGTCAAATCCTTCTGAACGGGAAGGACATCTGGGCGGAGCCCAAGAAGATTCGGGACGTGCGGTTCCAGGTGGGGCTGGTGTTTCAGTATCCGGAGTACCAGCTCTTTGAGGAGACGGTCTACAAGGACATCGCCTTCGGCCCCACCAACATGGGCCGCACCGGGGCGGAGCTGGACCGCTGCGTTCGGGAGGCCGCCCGCATTGTGGGCATCCGGGACGACCAGCTGGACAAGTCTCCCTTTGAGCTCTCCGGCGGCCAAAAGCGCCGGGTGGCTCTGGCGGGCGTTTTGGCCATGGAGCCCCAGGTGCTGATTTTGGACGAACCCACGGCGGGTCTGGACCCGGCGGGCCGGGAAAACCTCATGGCCAACATCCGGGACTACCACCGCAACCGGGGGCTCACCATTCTCCTGGTCAGCCACAGCATGGACGAGATCGCCCAGAATGTGGACCGGATTCTGGTGTTGAAGTCCTCCCATGTGCTGATGGGCGGCACCCCCCGGGAGGTCTTTGCCCGGGGACAGGAGCTGCTGGAGGCGGGGCTGGACGTGCCCCAGGTGACACGGGTGGCCATGGCCCTCCGGGACCGGGGGCTGCCCATTGACCCGGCGGTGTACACCGTGGAGGAGCTGGAGCGCTCCATTGTGGCACTGCGGAAGGGGGGAGCCTCATGCTGAAGGATATCACCCTGGGGCAGTACTTCCCCGGCGACACCGTGGCCCACCGGCTGGATGCCCGGACCAAAATTCTGCTGGTGACCCTCTACATCATTGCCCTGTTCTGCGCCAAGAACCTGCTGTCCTACGCCCTGCTGGCCGCTGTGCTGGCCGCCTGCGTTCGGATATCCCGGGTGGGACTGCGGGCCCTGGTGCGGGGATTGAAGCCGGTGCTGTTCATCATTATTTTCACCGGCATTTTGAATTTGTTCTTCACCCCCGGCAACCGATATGTGCTGGAGTGGGGATTTCTGCGGGTGTCCGACACGGGCCTTCGCAACGCCGTATTCATGGTGCTGCGGATTATGCTGCTGATTATGGGCACCTTCCTTATGACTTACACCACCAGTCCCATCAGCCTTACCGACGGACTGGAGCGGCTGCTGAACTGGATGAAGAAGCTGCGGGTGCCGGTCCATGAGCTGGCCATGATGATGTCCATTGCCCTGCGGTTCATCCCCACGCTGATCGAGGAGACCGACAAGATCATGTCGGCCCAGAAGGCCCGGGGGGCGGACTTTGAAAGCGGCGGCCTGATTCAAAAGGCCAAGGCCATGATTCCCATTTTGGTGCCCCTGTTTATCAGCGCCTTCCGCCGGGCCGACGAGCTGGCCACGGCTATGGAGTGCCGCTGCTACCACGGCGGCGAGGGCCGCACCAAGCTCCATGTGCTGCAGTATCAGGCCCGGGACTATATCGCCCTGACCGGCGGCGTTATGATCTTGGCGGTGGTGATCGTCCTGCGGAGCGTGAGCCTCTGAGCCTGGCGTAGGCTTTGGCCCCCAGGTGTTTTCACTGCTCCGCCTTGTCCCGGCGAGCCGGGAAGAGTGCGGGGCCCCCGCGGGGATGCATCCCCCATTCTCTTTTTGGCGCGCCAAAAAGAGAACCCTCCAGAGGGGCTTCTCTTGCCCCTTCGGGGCAATTCACCTTCTGCGCCGCGCCCGGTGGAAGAGAAAAAACGCTTGGGACGGACAGGCGTCCAGCCTGTCCGTCAGTACGGGGGTCTGGCGAATTGGCCCAGCGCTGCTCGATGGCCCCGTCGTCCCTGCGCCTTGCCTGGCGGTCGAAAAACCCTGGAGCCGCATAACGACTGCGGCAGATAACCAGGTCGGCAGTCGAATTTGACTTACTTCTCTTTCCGCGCCTTCCGCTTCGCTAGGCGCGGGTCTTTGCGGAAACCTGACAGGAGACGTTTGAGGCAGGCTTACCTGGTTTGCTGGGGCAGCGCGTAACGGATACGACGTATTCCTTGCGGGTAAAGCGGAACGCGCGAGAGTAGAAATACGCCGATTCAAGTTTCTGCCCCGTTTACCTGACGCAGTGGTTATGCGGGAACGCAGTTCTTCGCGGAACCGAGTGCGGCGCAAGGTCAACGGGACCCTCGTCAATCGCTGCACCGATTCGCACGACTCCCGCATTTCGGCAAATAAGCCCCGGATGGGGCGTTTTGCCGCCCGGCGTCTTTTCTTTTGGACCGTGCACGGCCCGTTTTCTTTTCGGCAAGACGAAAAGAAAATGGGGGGTGCATTTCCCCGCGGAGACGCTTCGCAAAAGGAGGCCCATATGCGCAACATCGCTTTAAAACTGATGTATAACGGCACCGCCTACCACGGCTGGCAGGTGCAGAAAAACGCCGTCACCGTCTGCGAGACGCTGGAGAAGGCCATCGAGAAGATCACCGGCGCTCCGGTGCACCTGACCGGCTGCGGCCGCACGGATGCCGGCGTTCACGCCGAGCGGTATGTGGCGAATTTCCGCACGGAGAGCCGCATCCCCCTGGACCGGCTGCCCTTTGCCATCAATACCCACACCCCCGAGGACATCGCCGTGAAGGAGGCCCTGGAGGTAGCGGAGGACTTCAACGCCATCGGCTCCTGCATCAAGAAGGAATACACCTACCGGATTTATAATTCCCGGTTCAAGAACCCGTTTTATGTAAACCGCGCCTATTTCTATCCCAAGCGCCTGGACGAGGAGTTCCTCAACCGGGCGGCCCACATGTTCGTGGGCACCCACGACTTCGCCGCAGTGCGCTCCGTGGGAACGGAGACCAGGTCCACCGTCCGCACCATCTACTGGTGCGACGTGACCCGCAGCGGCGATCTGCTGGAGCTGAAGGTATGCGCCGACGGATTTTTGTATAACATGGTACGGGCCATCACCGGCACGGTGCTCTACGCAGCGGAGGGCAAATTCGCCCCCGAGGATATCCCCGGCATTCTGGAGCGGAAGGACCGCACCGCCGCCGGCCCCACGGCGCCGCCGGGGGGACTGTATCTGACGAGACTTTGGTATGAGGATGAGCGGCTCAATGGATGAGAAAAGGACCCACGACATCTGGAATGACGACGACGAGGAGCGGCGGCCCCGGAAAAAGCGCCACCGCCTGCGGCGATTTCTGCTGTTCCTCCTTGCCCTGGTGGCGGTACTGGCCGTGGTGCTGGTGGCCGCCTGGCGGGACGGTACCGGCTTCGACATCCTCCACCGTTATTTTTCCTATGACCAGGAGGGGGACAGCTATACCTACGACGCCGCCTCCAGCAATCGCTTTGCCCTGCTGGGGGAGCGGCTGATGGTCCTGTCGGACACCTCTTTGCGCCTGCTGGGGCAGGGGGAGGAGGAGATCTGGTCCACCCAGGTGAAAATGGACGCGCCGTGTCTCTCCACCGGCGGCGGCCGGGCCGTGGCCTATGACGTGGGCGGCACGGAGCTGTACGTGCTGGATGAGACGGGACTGCTGATGGAGCTGACGGTGGATGAGGACCACACCTTTTTGGCGGCCACCCTCAACGCCGAAGGGTGGCTGGCGGTAACGTCCCAGATGCGGGGCTACAAGGGCGCCGTCACGGTGTACAGCGATCAGCTGGATGAGCCGGTGTTTGAGTTCCACTCCTCTGACCGCTTTGTGACCGACGGCTATGTGACCGACGACTGTCAGGGTCTGGCGGCGGTGACCCTGGGGCAGGAGAACAGCGTTTTCATCAGCAACATCGTCCTTTATGATCTCCACGCTCAGGACCCTGTGGGCAATTACCCGGTCTCCGACGGATTGGTGCTGGCCATCTCCCAGCAGGGAGACCGTCTGGCGGTCGTGGCGGACACCTGTCTGACCTTTGCGGACCTGGACGGGGAACATCCGGCCCGGTATGAGTACAGCGGCGCCTATCTGCGGGAATACGCTCTGGAGGGCGACGGCTTTGCGGCGCTGCTGCTCAACCGCTATAAATCCGGCAGCGTGGGCACTCTGGTCACCGTGGACGATCAGGGGGAGGAGATTGCCTCGCTGGAGGTACGGGACGAAATTTTGGGCATCTCCGCCGCGGGCCGGTACCTGGGCGTGCTGTACCTTGACCGGCTGGTGATCTACAACCAGGAGCTGCAGGAATACGCTACCCTCAACGGCATCAGCTATGCCAAAAGCGTGCTGATGCGGCAGGACGGGACGGCCCTGCTGGCAGGCACCCAGGAGGCGGAGCTGTTCCTGCCCTGAGGGGAATTCACAAAACGTTTACATGGCGAAAGGTAGGCAAGCATGACCACACCTGTTATAATAGATGCGGTCGCCGTGGCGATTTTAGCGTTCTTTGTGCTCTGGGGCGCCCATCAGGGGCTGCTCCGGTCTTTGGCGGGACTGCTGACCATCGTCGTGGCGCTGGTGGGCGCGGGGCTGATCGCAGGCGCCCTGGCCGATTCCGCAGCCCGGCTGGCCGGTCCCCTGGTGGAGGAGCGTATCCGCACCCAGGTGGATGAGGCCATCACAGCCCAGGCTTCTCAGAAGGTGGAAATGCCGGAGCTGGACGTAGAGGGCGGCGATGAGGAATTTGACATTCAGGACCTTTTGGCTCTGATGGGTCTGGACCAGGATGTGCGGGATTCCCTGACAGAGGAGATCCAGGAGAAAGCCGTGGACGCCGGCACCACCATTGCTGCGGCGGCGGTGGAGAGCGTGGTACGATCTGTGCTGTACGGCGTGGTATTTCTGCTGTCCTTCCTGGCGCTGACCGTACTGCTGAAGCTGGCTATCGGAGCCCTGGATCTGGTGGCGAAGCTGCCGGGGCTGCATCTGCTCAATACCCTGGGCGGCGCCGCAGCAGGGTTGGTTCAGGGCGTTGTGCTGGCGTTTCTGGCCATCTGGATCGCCCGCCGCCTGGGCATCTCCTTTGAGACGGAGACCGTGGCCCAGACCCACATTCTGCACTTTTTCACGACCAACACGCCTTTGAGCGCGCTGTCGTTTTTGCGGTGATGCACCGCGCAGCCTCCCGGGGAGGCATGGAATATCAGGAAAAGCGCCTGCTGGCGCATGGAGGTTACAATGCAGCCGACACTTTGTTCAAGATGTAAGAAAAACGTGGCCGTGGTCTTTATCTCCCGACTGGAGGGGGACCGGACCATCAACGAGGGCCTGTGCCTGAAGTGCGCCAAGGAGCGGGGACTGCCCCAGGTGGACGAGATGATGAAGCGTATGGGCATCTCCGACGAGGATTTGGATACCCTCAACAGCGAGATGCTCCAGGCCATGAGCGGCGTGGAAAATATCGAGGATCTGCCCGGTCCCGAGGAGGGGGACGAGGAGGAAGAGGACGGCAAGACCGCCACCTTCCCCTTCCTGAACCGCCTGTTCTCCGGGTCCGACGCTCCCCGGAGCGGCGACGCCGCCTCCGCCGAGTCCGACGCCGGACGGGGCCGGGAGAAGGAGCGCAAGGAGCCTAAAAACGGCAAGCGGAAGTATCTGGAGAACTACTGCATCTCCCTGACCCAGAAGGCCCAGGAGGGCAAGCTGGACCCGGTCATCGGCCGGGCGGAGGAGATCGAGCGGGTGGTCCAGATTCTCAACCGCCGCCAGAAGAACAACCCCTGCCTCATCGGTGAGCCCGGCGTGGGCAAGACCGCCATCGCCGAGGGTCTGGCCCAGCGGATTGCCAAGGGCGACGTGCCCTTCAAGCTGCGGGAGAAGGAGGTGTACCTCCTGGACCTGACGGCCCTGGTGGCCGGCACCCAGTTCCGTGGCCAGTTCGAGTCCCGGATGAAGGGCCTCATTGACGAGGTCAAGCGCCTTGGCAACATCATTTTGATGATCGACGAGGTTCACAACATCGTTGGTGCCGGCGATGCCGAGGGCAGCATGAACGCCGCCAATATTTTAAAGCCCGCCCTTTCCCGGGGCGAGATTCAGGTGATCGGCGCCACCACCTTCAACGAGTACCGCAAATCCATCGAGAAGGACACGGCCTTGGAGCGGCGTTTCCAGCCGGTGACGGTCAACGAGCCCTCTATCGAGGACTCCGTGGAGATCCTCAAGGGCCTGGCCCCCAATTACGAAAAATACCACGGCGTGAAGATCTCCGAAGGGATTTTGCGGCAGGCGGTGGTGCTCTCCGAGCGGTACATCACCGACCGCTTCCTGCCGGACAAGGCCATCGACCTCATCGACGAGGCCTGCTCCGACCTGAATTTGAAGGATCCGGACATCTCCCGGCGGATGGAAATTCAGCGGGAGCTGGACGACTATGAAAAAGAGCGCACCATGCTGGAGGAAAAGGAGGAGAAAGCCGAGGGCGACTACGCCCGGATGGCGGAGCTGAAGAGCCGGGAGCTGCAGCTGACCACGGAGCTGAACGCCCTGCTGGAAAAGGGTGACCCCCAGCTGTCCATGGACAACGTGGCCCACGTGATCGAGCTGTGGACCAAGATTCCCGCCGCCAAGATCCGGGAGCAGGAGTTCCAGCGCCTTTCCAAGTTGGAGGAGCGGCTCAAGACCCACATCGTGGGCCAGGACGAGGCCATTGCCGCCGTATCCGCCGCCGTGCGCCGCAATCGGGTGGGCATCTCTCCCAAGCACAAGCCCGTCAGCTTCATCTTCGTGGGCTCCACCGGCGTGGGCAAGACGGAGCTGGTCAAGCAGCTGGCCACCGACCTCTTCAACACGCCCGACGCCCTGATCCGGCTGGATATGTCGGAGTTCATGGAAAAGCACTCGGTCTCCCGGATTGTGGGTTCCCCTCCGGGCTACGTGGGCTATGATGAGGCCGGGCAGCTGACGGAGAAGATCCGCCGCAAGCCCTACGCCGTGGTTTTGTTCGACGAGATCGAGAAGGCCCATCCGGACGTGCTGAATGTGCTGCTGCAAATTCTGGATGACGGCGAGATCACCGACGCCCACGGCCGGAAGGTGAACTTTGAGAATACCATCATCGTCATGACTTCCAACGCCGGCAGCGCCAACAAGGACACCGGCTCCGTGGGCTTTGGCCGCTCCGTCAGCGAGCAGGACGCCGACAAGGCCATGAAGGCACTGCAGCAGTTCCTGCGGCCGGAGTTTATCAACCGGGTGGACGCAGTCATCACCTTTAACCGCCTCAGCCGGGAGAACTTCCAGGCCATTGCCCGGATTATGCTGGGCGAGCTGGCCGGCTCCCTGAAGGACAAGGGCATCACCTTCACCTACGATGATGCCCTGGTGGACCTGCTGACGGAGAAATCCTACTCCCTGACCTACGGGGCCCGGAACCTGCGCCGGACCATCCAGAAGGAGCTGGAGGACCCCATGGCTACCAGAATCATCGACAGCTACGAAGCCCCCATCACTCAGATCAAGGCCACGGCAGAAGACGGACAGGTAAAGCTGTACACCCTGTAAGCGCGGAAGGAGAGGGAAACC
>CATZYY010000075.1 GCA_958426425.1 uncultured Oscillospiraceae bacterium | reverse complement strand
ACCATGTCCCTTTTTATCCTCTTTTCAATTTGCGAAACTTATTCTACCTTATCGGTGTCCGAGTTGCCTCTCTACTTGTATTGGGGAAAATATATCCCACTGACATACATTTGACAGAAAAACGGAGCATCTGCTTTGTCGCAGACGCTCCGTTTGAGGTTGGATTATTTACTTTTGTGCTGGTTTCAGCAGCCGGCATGTTCCCTCCGCCTCGTCCCGCTCTTTCAGCAGAGAGGCCAGAGCAGAGAAGAATTTCTTTTGATGATAGTCCACGCTGCCACGGTTCAGTTGATGGGCTTCCGCGTACTTGCGGATGGACAGGCCATCCACGAACCGTTCCCGGAAATAGCCCTGGTATGTAACCAGCACCGTTTTCAGGACATTGTCCAGAAACTGCAGGTCCTCTTTCAGTTTGGCGAAGTCACTTTTAGTGATGGCAACGAATCTCTTTTCCTTTACGCAGAGGCGATATTTGTTCCGGTCGAAGTTGTAGTGCTCACAGAGATCTTTTGCGTATGCGTAGTAGGTAAGAGATTGCTGATAATCTCGGGAGTCATAAGATTCATCCAGTTGCCAATTTTTTCGTTTACGTACCGGTCCCCGAAAGCCCTCTTCCTCCAGCCGCTCTATGGCTTCCCCTGAGATCTTCATATTGAGCATTCGCTTATACTTAGCTTTCCGTTCTCCGTTCACTTCGATAAAAGCGCAGAAGGACTTTTTGCTGGAGGTGTAGTATCTGGGGACAGTTGCAAAGGGGTAGGTGGTCCAGATGACACTTTCCTCGCCGGTGTCAGCATCGGTGGCCAAGGAGACTACATAAACTACCTTGCCGTCATACCGCCGGTAGTACCCGGCGCAGATTTTTCTTTCTGCCATCTGGTCACCTCACATTTCTTCATATGCTTTCAGGTACTACTTTTAAGAGTAGGATATGTAACATCAAGGCACCACATAGAGTTCGCTCGGCAACCCTTGTTCTAAACAAGCCGTGCTCTGCCAACAGGAAAGCGCGATTTGCATTTTCAAAAAGTGAGTACATCTGCATCTTTTCTGCCAAAAGCAAGAAAATCCACACCGCCATACCACACAACGCTTTCATCAACAACGGCATACCGCTGATTTAGTTCTTTGTGCGTATGGACCACTATGCCTGTCTGCTCCAACATCTTAATCGCCTCACACACACTTTCTTGATTTGAGAGTTCTCTGCTATCTGCCGTTCTGGTATGGATCGCAATTTCGACACCGGAAGCAACCGCCTTCTGCAAAGAGGGAAGCAATTTCACGATTCTTCCTTTTTGCAGATAAGGACTGACAATAACCACGCTGCGGGCAGCATCATCCAAGTCCTGCTCAAAAGGAAGCATAGATGAGTGTCCATCATAAATCACACTGACAAACTGATCCGCTGCACCGAATTTGACCTGATATCCCAGCTCCGCATAGCCTTTCATGCGTTTATGATACATCCGCTCCAGGGTAGGAACATGGATATCCACATAATCGTAGATACGAACTTCCTGCTTTCCTTCATAATTTCTGTGGAGGCGTCCGGCATACTGTGCCAATGTGCCTTTCCACGATATGGGCATCGCCAGGAGCAGGGTGTCCAACCGCGGGGCGTCAAAGCCCTCTCCGATATACTTTCCGGTCGCAACGACCACCACATCCTTATCGTCAGGCACATTCTTCAATGCCGTCAGCTTTTCACGTTTATCCTTTTGCTTGTCACTGCCAATGAGCAGGAAAACATGCTTTACCTGGTCCGACAGATGACCGGCAAGCAGTACAGCGTGTTCTTTCCGCTCCGTCAGCAGAATTGGTGTACGCCCCTCCTGTATCAACTTCAAAGTGTCTGACACCAACAGTTCGTTCCGGTTGTGATTTTCAATCACACCGGCGTACATATCCTGAATCCCGTTGGCATCCGGCAGTCTTAGGCGTGTAAATCTGGGAATTACTATGTGGGAGAAGCTTCGCTTTTCCGCCTGACTTTTGGCATCCACCAAATACCGGACGGGGCCGCACTGCATAAAGATGATGGGATGATGACCGTCCTTGCGAACAGGTGTGGCAGACAATCCGTAAACATATTTGGCTTCCACTGCTTTCAGAACGGTTTCGAAGGTGAATGCGGCCACATGATGGCACTCATCCACAATGACCATTCCGTACTCTGCCACAAAAGACTTTACGGACTTTTCTCCTCCCTCAAGCAGGGACTGCATGGTGGCAATATCGACGATTCCACTGCGGGTATTCTTTCCGCTGCCAATTTGGCCAATGAGGTGCTGTTTTTTCTTCCTGCCTCACTTTTTGGGCGGTTCCGGCAGGACTTCATGGATATTCAGAAATTGTTCCAGCGAGGATTTCCACTGTTCCAGCAACGCGCTGGACTGCACCAATACCAAGGTATTGACTTTACGCTGTCCAATCAGATAGGAGCCAATTACGGTTTTCCCGAACGCAGTCGTTGCGGACAGAACACCCGTGTCTGCATCCAGCAGCGCTCGGGCGGCAGGTTCCTGTTCTGGGCGCAGCACCCCATTAAATTCCACATCAATGGAATGTCCCGGTGATCTGTGATCTTCCAGAACGACAGGGACTTCATATTGATCCAATAACCCCAGAATCTCATCCATACAACCACGGGGAAGGCCGATGTATTCCTCATCCTCATAGCCGCAGTCCAGAACGCGAGGAACGCCATAAACGGAAATACGCATGGCTTGCTTGGAGCGAAATTCCGGATTTGGAAACGCCGCAAGTCTCTTGAGCGTATTCAACGCCCCTTGAGAGAAGCCCTTTTTCTCAACGTAAATCAAATTGGAATGATGCAGGCGTACCTGCAGCGAAAAATCTCTGCGCGTCAGTTTTGTCTTGGTTCGCTTGCGTTTCCAGGGCACTTGCTTCTCCTCAGCATCCGCCAATTCTCCCATGTCCCCATGATGGCATACTTTCCTTAAAGCTTCTTCCAACTGTTCCGGCGTGATTTTCGGCAGGGAGGACAGAAATGCCCACTGATCAGGATAAGGCTCAAAGCGATCATCCACAAACAGAGAATTTCCGTCTTTCTGCGCCTGTCCTTGAAATGGCAGGGCAATCAAATTCCCGAAACCGCCCTTCGGCACAAGATCCTGAGACGGGAACAACCGGTCATAGGACGAAAAGGATAGCTCATGCCGGCACGACATGGTCCCAGTCAGCAAACCGGTCCCCAAGCGCCTGGCATCGGCGGCTGAAACAGGCTCCGAAAAGAAAAACCAGACATGGGCGCCGTTTCCGGAACGGGAGCGTTCCACTGCCGGTACCAATCCCGCTTCTTTGCAGGATTTGCAAAATGCAGTCACATCAAGCTTCCAGTTTTCTTCATCAAAATCCGCAGCCAACAGCCAGGTCTTGTTGTCCTCCAGCATCGGATAGATTGCCGCCACATCTCTGCACAAAGAATCACGGCCAATCAAATGTGCTTTGACCACATCGGCTGTGAGCGGCCGAAACTCACGGTTGGGGCACTCTGCGCACTTGTATTTCTTTTTATCGCACAGGCTGTGCATCCATTCATTTTTGCAGACTGGGGTGTAACCGGTTTTTCCGGTGGTCGTGCTGTGATACCGGCGTGCATATACATCTTCCCGCCCTTTAAAGACAGAGAGGAAATACTCGATTTTCTCCTGTGAGGAGCTGTGTGCGTGAACCGGGGCAGACTGCACATCCGTTAGCGCACAGCTGCGCCACAGCGGCTCGGAGCATACTGCCCTTTTGCCGTTTTCATCTTCACAGAGAAGCAGCGCCCGCCCTCCATCCAGAGACGGGACGATTTCAAGAAGCGCATACTCCCGGCCACTGATAATCGCTTTTCGATTCATACACAGCCCCCCTCCACACCAGCAGTTACTTCCGTCTATACTTTGTTTTCCTGCCGTTTCCATCCTGATAAATCAGGCCCTCGGCGACCATTTGTTTCAGAATTCGGTTGGCTGTGGCCTGGCTTACATCCAGAAGCTGATCCACATCACTGCGCACGATATGACCATTGGAACCAATGAAATCCAAGATCCGTTTCTCTTCACTTTTGAGCGTACCAACCGGTGTCTGTGTATGATTTGTGCCGGCGTTCCTGTTTGGCAGCGTGATTTTGAACGCATTGCTTGATACTTCGATTTTGGGTTTCAATTCCGTGTCCGCGTAGGCGTTCATGATTTTAGGCATACCTGTTCCGTATGCTTCAATCAGCTGCAGACGATAAAATATGGCTGCCAGCTTGGGGTTTCGGCAAACCGAAAGTCCCAGCATAATGTCGTCCAGTTCAATGCCGGAGGGCAGTCCACCCACAGAGACAAATTCAATCCTGTCCGCATATACGCTGACAAGGGTACTTGCACGGAAAGAATAGTCTCTGTGAACCAGTGAGTTCAACAGCGCTTCCCGCAGTGCATTTTCCGGATAATCCCGTGTGTCGATTCGGTATAGCCCATCAAAAGTTGCCTTTGTCTGGTTACGCATATCCAGATAGCTGTACAACTCCTCCATTTGCTGAAACAGTGAACCGCCAAATTCTCTCCTGTCCTGAAAGCTTCCTTTATCTTCCCCAGAGAAGGTCGCCGCCTTGATGGTGCTGGGACACTGATCGGACAGGAGGAGCGCCACATTGGAGTAGATACCATCCGCGGAAATCATTCCAAGGGTCTGCATTTTTGCGGTATCAAATGGGATGTTCTGCTTTTCAAATTGCTTCTTTGCCGCTTCAAAGCTGAGGTTCTGTTCCAGCGAACGCATGGATTCAAAGCTGTCCCCATCAGTTTCCTTAATCATTCTTCGGATCGCAGTATCCGTAGCCGGGTCAGAAGAAGTGCCGTTCCTGACATAGACCCCACTGGGTTTCAACCCCTTACTGCCCAGATAATAGGGCCGGTCTGTCCCTTTTTGAATGGTCACAGCAATGATATCCTTGTCGCCGACATGTTGGGTTTTGTATCCCACAAACATTGTCACATCAGGCTTGATGGAATCTCGAATCATATTGTTCAGCTGCAAAATGACTTGATCGGCGTTTTTGACTCCCTCCACACTTCCATCGTTGCTGACGCCAATATACAGCGTACCGCCTTTTGTGTTGGCAAAGGCAATGACTTCTTTGCAGATATCGCCCACGACCTCCGCTTTCAGTTCAACAACTTCACTCTCAACAAATGCCATACATAACGCCTCCTTTTCTTAGTTGTCATTATAATCATTCTTGTCATTCTTGTCAATTTGTATTCATCTGAAAAGAAACTAATTCTGACCTGTCACACCCTGACTCGAAAATATTTCTTTGATTAGGCGTGTTAAAAATTGATATGCCTGACTCGAAAAACCTCTTGCTTCTCTGCCACGGCAGAGGTACAATACCCCAAACCCGAACATGAAAGAGAGCCCTTCTAACCAGGCAACAGCAGTTTTACTGCACCTGGTCAAGAAGGGCTCTCTGACCACATGTAAGACCACAGACAGCGGCGGAATACACGGAAACAGCGGAAATAAGAGCGTTAAAAAGTAATTGTTTTGTAGCGAAAAGGACTATAAATTGCTATAAACAACTATAAAAAATGCCGAAAATCTCTTTGGGAGCAAGATGCCGGGAGTTCGAGTCTCCCCACTCGGAACAAAATTCCGCAAAATTGTTTGATTTTGCGGAATTTTTCTTTATAATACGCCTTGTCAGAGATAAAAGGAGCAAGGTGTATTTCAACCTTGCCCCTACAGTCAGTATCTGATATTCAGTTCACCAAATGAGAAGTTACCTGGCTGCCGTCATTTATGCCATACTGTTATTCATAAACCCACCAAATGCAAAAATACACCAAATCAATGCGGCTGCAATAATCAGTTTCATAACCATTCCAATTTTTGTATTGGACTGATCAAAGAATGGAGCCGTTCCGATGGAGCAGACTGCCGCGCTGCAAAGAATGACCCGCTGAACGTACGTCAAATGGATCGGACTGTCGCTGACCACTGCGGAATTGGCGATCACAAAAAGAGCGACGCAAAAAGCGGATAGAGCAAGATGCTGATTACATTCCGCTTCTTCATGCATGTTTCCCCCTTGTAAAGATGTGCTTCTATCTATATAGACGGCAAAATCCTCAAAGGGTTCCGGAGATTGATCCCGGAGCGGAACTTTTTATATTGCAAAAACGATGAAACTGGGTTTCCCGCCTTTGATTTAGTGGAGGGACTAAAGCATGATGATTGAAACAAAAAGGCTGATCCTGCGCCCCTTTCTGGAAACGGACGCAGCGGACGTTTATGAATATTTGAAAGAGCCTGCGGTCAACTGCTTTGCCGGCATGAAGCTGCGCTCCCTGGACGAGGCCAGGGAAGAGATGAAAAAGCGCCTGGGCGAGACGGAGTACTACTTTGCCATCACCCTGAAGGACGGCGGCAAAGTGATCGGAGAGATCGACGCCTACCCGGAGACGGGCGAGCCCCACGCAGATGAGCACGCCCCACGGGACACCTTCAGCCCCTGCTGGATGCTGAACGATGCCTACTAGGGAAAGGGGTACGCCTTCGAGGCGGCCCGGGCCTTCTTCGACTATCTCTTCTCCCAGAAGGGCGCAAGGCGAATTTACGCCTACACCGAAGACTATAATCTTTCCAGTCAGCACCTGTGCGAAAAGCTGGGGATGCGCCGGGAGGGCCTGTTCCTGGAGTTCATTTCCTTCGTGAACGATCCCGACGGCACGCCCAGGTATGAAAACACGGCGCAGTATGCCATCCTGAAAAAAGAGTGGGACCGGCGGCAGTCCCAGTAGGCAGTGGGAGGTACGATATGGGCGCAGCTTCTGTTTCTGAGTATGTGGCGTCGCTGAACGAAGAGCAGCGGCGGCATGTCAGTGCGTTTATTGACTTTATGGGTGCGGAATACCCGCAGTTGACTCCTAAAATCTCCTTTTCCATGCCCATGTGGCTGCTGGGGAAGAAGATGTATGAGGGATATGTGGCGGTTTCCGCGGCGAAGATCCACTTCTCCGTCCATTTTTCCGACGAGGCGTTTCTGAACCGCTTGGCGGAGCGTCTGCCCGCCTGCAAAAAGGGAAAGCGGTGCATCAACATCCAATACGGTGATGAGGTATCTCTCCATGCGGTGGAAGAAAGCATCCGCGATTTTCTGGAGATCTGCCATTTTGAGGGGGGCGCGCCCCGATGAACGACACGGAGGAGATCGGCTGCTGCGGCGCCTACTGCGGCACCTGCCGGGAGTATCGGAACACCTGCAAGGGCTGCAAGACGGGGTATCTGGACGGCTCCCGGGACCTGAGCCGGGCCAGGTGCAAAATGAAGAAGTGCTGCCTGGCCAGAGGCCATGTCACCTGCGGGGACTGCAGGGAGTACGAGTCCTGCGAGACCATCCAATCCTTCCTCAACCACCCCGGCTACAAATACGGCAAGTATCAGCAGGCGCTGGAGTATATCCGCGCCCACGGCCACGCCGCCTTCCTGAAAGCGGCGGAGCACTGGACAGGCGCTTACGGCAAATACCCGGAACAGGACCCGAAATGAGAACGAGGACCGCTGAAGATCCACGGATCGTCAGCGGCCCTTATCTTTGATATAGCGACGCAATCACTGCGTCCGGATCACCCCGGAAACCGGCTTTCACCGGCTGCCCTGGTCGGCAAACTCCACCTCCAGATGTTCCCTTGGTTGGCCCGCATACTGCCGGGACTCCCGGAGCCGCTGCTCCATGTAGGAGATCTCCTGCTGGAGCTGCCGGCGGTCCTTGGTCCGGTTCAGCTCCAGAAAGAGGCGGTAGCGCTCCTGCAGGGTCTCGGCTCTGGGGGCGAAGGAGATGACCTGATCTCCAATCTGATTTCCCTCTAGCTCGTTGCGGCAGATTTCATCGTCCATCACCGCCATATAGAGGGCGTACCGGGTGAACTCCCCCAGGGGCATCCGGATCATCCACTTCCAGCAGGCGGCGATGCCGACCACCGCGGCCAGACCTCCCACCAGCGCGATTTTGCAGCCTTTCTTCATGTCTCTTTATCCTCCGATGTTCTGAATGTTCCGCCCGGACTGTTCCTCCAGGAAACGGCGGAATTCCGGGAGGCTGCCGCCCTCCAACGCGGCCTTCTCGAAGGCCAGGGCGTGGTCCTTTCCCATGACGAAAACCAGGTGCGTCCCGGTCTCCGCCAGGGCCAGGATCCTGTCATACTGCCACTTGGACTCCGCCGCGGCGGTCTTTACCAGGAAGTAGTCGGGATAGAAGGCGGTATCGGCGGCGTCGGTGCCCGGCAGGGCCCTGCGTTTGGCAAAGTATCCGTTGAGGGCGTCCTCTTTCCGGCCGATCAGCAGCAGGGCGGCCATGACCGCGCAGTCTGCCGCCGTTTGCCAGACGTTCCCCCAGGAGAGCCAGATGGATACCGCAAGAAGTGCGATGATGATCCAGGCCCAGATGCGGACCATGCGGCTGCGTTTGGCCCGCACGGTTTTGCGGACCGCCCGGGCCATGGCGGTCAGCGACTTTTGATCGTAAGTGGTGTGACAGGTGAATTCCATAGATACCTCCACAGCTGGTTTTGAAAGTGGGCATCATGATACCAGAGAACGCCGCGGGAGAAATGAACAGTTTCTGAATTCTTTGCTCCGGCCTGCCTGACCTGGATATGCTTTCCCGTTGTGCTTTGGCCCTGTTCCGCTTACAATGGAGGTAGTGACAAGATGATCCCAAGGAGGAGCGGAACAGATGACGTTTACCCCCATTGACCGGGAGACTTGGGCCCGGAAGGAGTATTTCGACCACTATTTATCCCAGGTCCCCTGCACATACAGCGCGGTGTTCCAACTGGATATCACCCGCCTGCGCCGGGAGGAGCGGAAGCTGTACCCCACCATGCTCTATCACATCGCCGGGGAAGTCAACCGTTGGACGGAGTTCCGTACGGCGCTGAACGGGGCGGGCCAGCTGGGGGTCTATGACCGGATGCACCCCTGCTACACTGTTTTCCACCCGGAGAGTGAGACCTTCTCCAACCTCTGGACGGAGTACGACCCCGATTACGAAACTTTTTGCACCGCTTACCGTCAGGATATGGCTCAATACGGCAACAATTTGGGTCTGGAGGGAAAGCCCAACACCCCGGAGAACACCTTTCCGGTGTCCATGCTCCCATGGGCCGGTTTTGAGGGATTCAACCTGAACTTGCAAAAGGGCTATGACTTCCTTCTGCCCATCTTTACCATGGGCAGATACCGCGAGGAGGGCGGTAGGACGCTGCTGCCTCTGGCGGTGCAGGTGCACCACGCGGTGTGCGACGGATTCCACCTGTGCCGCTTCGTCAACGGTTTGCAGGAGCGGCTGGAAGGGAGTGTGTGACCGATGATCTTCTATTTTTCCGGAACAGGCAACTCGGCGTGGGCGGCCCGGCAGCTGGCCCGCCTCACGGACGATACCGCCTGTGACATCACGCATCTGAACGGACTGCCGGATCTGACGAATGCCCGGCAGATCGGATTCGTCTTTCCGGTCTACGCCTGGGGCGTGCCGGAGGTCATGGCGGATTTTGCAAAAAAGCTGCCTGCGACCAAGGCATTCACCTTCGGCGTATGCACCTGCGGGGAGGACGCCGGCCACGCCATGAAGCGGTTTTCCCGGCTGTACCCCCTCAGCAGCAGCTACAGCCTGCGGATGCCCAACAACTATATCATCGGCTCGGACACCGACGGCGAGGACGAAATCCGCCAAAAGATCGCCGCCGCCCGGGCGGAGCTGGAGCGGATGGCCCAGGAGATCCAGCGGCAGGAGCAGGTGTACCGGGTCCACGAGGGGACCATGGCCGGGCTCAAATCCGGCCTGGTGAACTTCGGGTTCAACCGGTTTGCCCGCAGCGCCAAGCCCTTCTTTGTCGGGGACAGCTGCAACGGCTGCGGCCTCTGCGCCGCAAACTGCCCGGCCCACGCCATCACCCTCCGGGAAGGGAAGCCGGTATGGGCAGCCCAGTGCTACCAGTGCATGCGCTGCATCAACCAGTGTCCCCGGCAGGCCATCCAATACGGAAAGGCCACGGCTGGGCGCCGCCGCTACACCATCCGGGCGTATCTTCCCCGGGACGAGCAGTGAGGGAAGGGGCCATGAAAGGAAAGCAAATGCCCCGGCGGAAAAAGCGGCTGCTGGAGGGAGGGATCGTCCTGCTGGTCCTGGCCGTCCTGACGGGTGCCTTTTTCTGGTATGTGTCGGATTACTACCCGGCAGACGATATCGCATTGGAGGTGCTGGCCCAGGACAGCACCATCACGGTGCAGGACGACCTGACGATCCTTTCGCCCTCGTACCCCACGGACACCGCCATCATCTTCTATCCCGGCGCCAAGGTGGAGGCGGAGGCATATCTGCCCCTGCTGACGCAGATCCGGCAGACCGGCGTCACCTGCATCCTGGTCCACATGCCCTTCCGCATGGCCATCTTTGACGCGAATGCGGCGGAAGAGGTGATGGAGCAGTTCCCGGACATCCAGCACTGGTACATGGCCGGTCACTCCATGGGCGGCGCCATGGCCTCTCAGTTTGCCGCAGGCCACTCGGACGAGGTGGACGGCCTCTTCCTGCTGGGGGCCTATATCTACGGCGACTACCCGCCGGAAAAGACTCTGACCGTCTACGGCTCTCTCAACCAGAGCGTGGAGGATCACATCAACTATACGGAGAACATCGTGGAGATCGAGGGCGGCAACCACGCCCAGTTCGGCAACTACGGCCCCCAGAAGGGAGACCTGCCCGCGACGATCTCCGCGGAGGAGCAGCAGGCCC
>CATZYY010000074.1 GCA_958426425.1 uncultured Oscillospiraceae bacterium | reverse complement strand
TATCCCTTCGACCTGGAGAGCGAGGAAGCCATTTACAGAAAGTGCTACTAAGCCGCGCTTCCATGTAAACGGAACTAAGAAAAATTACCCATAGCAAGTCCCCCCTGACGCAGTTTCTTCTCCTGCATCAGGGGGGACTTTTCGTTATTTTTATAAAGCTACTTTGTTTGCTGCTTTTCAAAATATTGGCCCAGCTCATCACCGAAACCCTTAATATGCAGGAACATATAGGCTCCGGCGCTGTGATCGGCCCGCTTTTTGAGATACCGAAAAATCTCCCAGTGCTGCTCAATCAATTCCGCCATAGGAAACTTGGTAATCGCCGCGCAGAGATAGGTCCACTCCGCCATCCGCAGCATCGTCCACGCCCGCTTCAAAGCCGGGCTCCCTGCGGCATCCATCACCAGGCCGTGAAACTCCGTGTCCAGATGTACGAACTTATCCAAGGCGCGGACACCGTCCATCTCCCGCAGAACCTGCTCCATTCCCTCCAGTTGTTCCTCGGTAGCCCGTTTGGCAGCCCGACGAGCAGCGTACTCCTCCACAAAGGCCCGCACATTAAAAATATCTTCAATCTCCGACAAGGTCAGCCGCCGCACAAAACTGCCGGAGTAGGGCCGCTCCTCCAGGAGTCCAATGGAGGCCAGCTCCAGAATCGCCTCCCGCACCGGCGCCTGGGACACATTCAGCTCGCGGGCCAGCTGCGTCTCTACAATCCGGTCTCCCGGTCGGTAGGCACCTTCTGCAATTTTCTGCTGAATATAATCCTTGATATTGCTGCGCAGTGTCTCCTTGGCTGGTTTTTGGAACTGCCCTCTCCCCTTCTCCCGCATAGCTCCTCCTGTCAGGTGTCTCAGAATGCACCATCGTTCATCTTGTCTCAGTTTAACGACTTTTCCTCTTTCTGTCAATGGATCCAATGGAAAAAGCGCTGCATTTTGGAAATAAATCCCAAAATGCAGCGCTCTTTTTTGGATGTTACCTTACTTTTGCCGCTCTTTCTCCAGAATCTCCCGCACAAGCTCCACGGCTTTTTCTACAAATACCGTGCAGCTGCGGTACATGCCCTCTGACTTCAGGGCGTGATCCTTGACATAAGTGGCCTGCAGTGTTCGGCAGTCCAGGGTGCCGAAGCTCTCCTCAAACCGCCGAAGAAACTCCCGGACCACCCGGGCGGAGGCCTCCCGGGACTGCCCCGGCTCCGTGCGGCCGGTGGCCCACCCCAGCGCCGCCACCGCACCCACCACCGCGCCGCAGGTGGTGCCCCGCTGCATGCCGCCGCCAAAGCCGGTCATCATGCGGACCGCCTCCGGCGGCGCATCGATGACGCCCTCCTCGATCAGGCAGCGCAGAGTGGATTCGGCGCAGTTGAGCCCACCCTTGTAGAAATACTTTGTAACCTCTGGTTTCATTGGACAGGTCCGTTGATCCGCTCCGCCGCTAACTGGATGGCATCCGCAATCCGGGTATAGCCGGTACAGCGGCAGATATTGCCCTCCATCTCCTTGCGGATCTGCTCCCGGGTGGGGTGGGGATACAGATTCAGCAGGGCGATGCCGGAGAGCAGCATACCGGGAGTGCAGTAGCCGCACTGGACGGCTCCCACCTCCAAAAATGCCTCCTGCAGAGGATGGAGACGCCCGTCTTGGGCCAGGCCCTCCACCGTCAGAACCTTCCGGCCGTCCAGCTCGGCGGCCAGCACCAGACAGGAGTTGACGGGATGTCCGTCCAAAAGCACCGTACAGGCGCCGCACTCGCCCTCATCACAGCCCTCTTTTGTCCCGGTCAGATGCAGCTCTTCCCGCAGAAACTGCAGCAGCGTCATGTTGGCAGGGATGGTGCGGACATAGTCCTCATCATTGATGGTCACATGGATGGTGATGGTCTGCATGGTCATTTCTCCTTTGCGCGCGCAATGGCCTTTTCCAGGGCCTGAACGGTCATGTCCTCCAGCAGGGCCAGGCGAAACTCCGCGCTGGACCGCCAGCTGGACCGGGGATGGCTCTCCTCCAGCACCTTCTTTCCAGCCTCAGCCAGCAGGGCCGCGCTGACGGTCTTTCCCGTCAGCAGGGCCTCCGTCTTCTCCGCCCGCATGGGAATGGGGGCGGCAGTGGTCAAGGCCAGGCGGACCGTCCGGATGGTCTCGCCGTCCAGTTCCACATAGGCGGACACACCCAGCAGCGCCAAATCCATGGCCTTGCGGCGGGTGTATTTGATGTAGTGGCTTCCGGAGTGGGTCGGCGGCGCCGGAATCTGAATCCGGGTCAGCAGCTCATCCGGCCCCATGTCCAGCTTTTTCAGGCCCAGGTAAAACTCCTTCAGCGGCACCTCCCGGCTGCCCTTCAGGCCGGTCACCACTACCTGGGCGTCATGGACCAGCATGGGCCCGATGCTGTCGGCGGAAGGCGCACCGTTGCAGATGTTCCCGCCCAGGGTTCCCCTGGTGCGGATCTGGACGGAGCCCACCCGGGAACAGCCCTCAAACATGGCAGGATAGTATTGCTTGATAATATCCCACAGCTCAATGTCCCGGTGGGTGGTCAGAGCCCCCAGATCCAATCCCCGCTCCGGGTCAAAGCTGTGCCCCTGAAGCTCGGGGACGCCCTTGACATCCACCACCTTGGCCGCCCGGTCCTTTCCGCCATGCATATTCACAAACACGTCGGTCCCGCCGGCCACCACTTCAGCCCCCTCCGCTTTCAACCGGCAGGCCTCCTGAATGGTCCGGGGCATGTAAAGGTCAAATTTCGGAAGCATCGCCGTGCTCCTTTCTGAACAAGATATGTTCCGGTTTGATGGGAATGGAGGTGAAATCGGTGTTGCAGGCGCTGCACACCGCGTTGACAATGGCCGCGGCGGTAGGCGCCAGACCCGGCTCGCCGATGCCCTTGACGCCATACGGTCCCTCGGGATGAGCCTGCTCCACCAGGGTAATCTTCATATCCACATCGGAGTCCATAAAGGTGGGCACCTTGTAGTCCACCATGTTGCCGTTGCGGAGCTTGCCGTCCTCGTAGATCATCTCCTCCATCAATGCGTGGCCCAAACCCATAATGATAGAGCCCTCGATCTGCTGGAGGCAGCCGGTGGGATTGATGGCCTTGCCCACGTCGTGAGCGGCACCCACCAGCTTCACCTGCACGTGGCCGCTTCTGGGATTCACCGCCACCACGGCCGCCTGGGCGCCGTGCATCCACATGACGGTGGGACGGCTGGACTGCCGGCCATCCACCGGGGGCGGATCGAAAATGTCGGAGGTTCCATAACGCCCCAGGGCCACCACCGGCGGCTGCTCATGCATGATCTTGGAATCGCCCACATCGTTGATGTGGATGCGCTTTTCCGGCTGGGACAGGCACTGGATCCAGCCGTCCTCCGTATAGGTCATGTCCGACTCCGGTACGCCGAAACGGATGGCCGCCAGGCGGCACAGCTGTACCTTGATATCCTCACAGGCCTCCAAAATGGCGTTGCCGGCATGGAAGGTGGAACGAGAGGAGGTGGTAGTCTTGTCGAAGGGAGTCATAGCGGTATCCACCGGCGCCATGGAGACCTTCTCCAGATCCATAGACAGCGCCTGGGCCGCAATCTGCGGCAGTGTGGTGGTCACGCCCTGCCCCATTTCCGTGCTGCCGGCCATGATGTACAAAGAGCCGTTTTCGTTCATTTTCACCATCACGGAGGTGGTGGAAGGGGTGCCGGTCAGCTTGTTGAAGCAGGCAATGCCCTTGCCGCAGAGATTGCCCTCCGCATCAGTCCAGCGATAGGGCAGCTTCTCCCACTCCACATTGGCGGCGGCGGCCTCAAGGCACTCTTTCACCGCCATGGTCCGCATGACCTCACCGGTGATGCCGATGTCGCCGTTTTGCAGCACGTTTTTCAGCCGCAGCTCCAGGGGGTCCATTCCCAGCCGCCGGGCGATCAGATCCATCTGCCGCTCGTGGGCGGTGGCAACCTCCGTGACGCCGAAGCCGCGGTAGGCGGTTCCCAGAGTCTTGTTGGTCATGTAAACATATCCGTCCACCTGGGCGGCCGGCAGCTTGTAGGGGCCGTTGGCCGCAAAGCCCGCGTTGTAGTCCACACGGGGGTTGGTGGTCACATAGGCGCCGGCGTCCCACTGGATCTCCACCTTCTGGGCGGTCAGGGTGCCGTCCCGCTTCACGCCGGTCTTGATGTGCATGTGGACCGGGGAGCGGCAGACCGTGGCGGCGAACTCCTCATCCCGCCGGTAGGTCAGCTTCACGGGCCGGCCCTTGGCGGAAAGGGACAGGGCGATGGCAATGGGCTCGCAGCGAATTTCATATTTGCTGCCGAAACCGCCGCCAATCTCCGTGACTGTGATACGGACCTTCTCCAGAGGCACGTGGAACGTAGTGGCCAGAAGTCCCCGCACGCTGAAGGGGGACTGTGTGGGGCTCCATACGTGAATCTCGCCGGAGAGCGGAGAGGCCTGGGCCGTGGTGGTGTGGGTCTCGATAGTGGTGTGCTGCAGCATTCCGCAGGTAAAATCGCTCTCCACGATTTCATCAGCCTGGGCAAAGCCCGCCTCCACATCGCCCTTTTTCAGATGGAACTGATCGCCGATATTGGTGCCCTGCACCGGGAAGCAGGCGCTGGAGCAGACGTAGCTGTTCCAGTCCTCATGGATGAGCACCTCATTTTTCATGGAGGTCTCCAGGTCGTTTACCACCGGAAGGGGCTCATATTCCACTCGGATCAGGCCAACCGCCTCCCGGGCAATCTCCTCCGTGTCGGCGGCCACAGCGGCCACAGGCTCACCCTGGTACCGCACCTTTCCTGTGGCCAGAATGGGCTGATCCGCAATGAAAGAGCCGTAAAGTGTGGGGAAATCCTCCCCGGTAATCACCGCCCGAACGCCGGGGACCGCCTTGGCGGCTGCCGTGTCCACCCGCAGAATCCGGGCGTGGGGATGGGGGCTGTGCAGCACCGCGCCGTACAGCTGCCCCAGAAGGTCCACATCCGCGCCGAATTGTGCGCTTCCGGTGACCTTAGATACGCCGCCCTTGCGGATCTGGGTATGGCCGATGACAGCCTCACCGCCGTCGGTATCTTTCCGGCTGACAACCAGACGGTCCCAGCCGCTGCCTTCCTGTATCATAGGGAGCTCCTTTCCTGCTTGGAAGAAGATTCCGATGCCTCCCGCTGCTGCAGGTAGCGCTTCAGCTCTTCTCCAAAATTCTTAATATGAATGAACATGTAGGCGCCGGCGGCATGATCGGCATGCTGCTTCAATAATTGAAACAGTCTCCAATGCTGCTTGGCCAATTCCTCCAGGGTATTTTGTGTCACTGCGGCGGAGAGCTCCGTCCACTCCACCAGCCGCAGATTCTCCCAGGTGCGTTTGAGGGCGGGACTTCCGGCGGCATCCACCACCATGGCGTGAAACTCCATATCCATCTCCGCCAGGGCCTGATAATCCTCCGCCTCGTCCATCCGTTGGAGCAATGCCTCCATCTCGACCAGCTGCTGCTCCGTAATGTTCCGGGCCGCCTGCCTGGCAGCATACTCATCCAGAAACGCCCGGGTGTTATAGATATCCTCCACGTCCTCTGCCGTCAGCTTTCGGACAAAGGAGCCCGAATAGGGCCGCTCTTCCAAAAGGCCCATGGCGGCCAGCTCCAAAATGGCCTCCCGAACAGGGGCCTGGGACACATTCAGCTCCCGGGCCAGCTGGGTCTCTACAATCCGATCTCCGGCCTGGAACCCCCCGCTGGCGATCTGATGCTGAATATAGTTGCGGATTCTCTTCCGCAATGTCTCCTTGGAAGCAGTCTCGTTCTCTGCGTGCCTGCCCATTTTCCGCCACCTCCAGCACGTCCTGTCTCATTGGCTTGCTAAATAATCGATCATATACCAAAGCCTTTATTTTTCAATAATCGATTATTTGAGACGATTGTATCCTGACAGACCACATTTGTCAATGGATAGTCGACGCTTTCTCTTTTTTCTTTTACAGCCCCTTCAAACGCTCAGCCCGTTCCCGCAGGTAGGCCTCAAAACGGTCCTGGTACAGATTCACGATCAGCTCCTCCGGAAACTCCAGCTCATCTAACAACGTCATCAGCGGCCTGACGCTGCCCACCATGGTGTGAAAGTGGGCGTCGCTGGCAACGCAGACCCGCTGCCGATTGCGCTTACAGCAGAGGATATATTCCTTGAGAGACTCAAGGCTGCCGGGGCGGTGCGGCGTGGTGGAATTGTTGTTGAGCTCCAGGAGCTTTCCGCTGCTTTTTGCTTGCGCTGCAAGGGCTTCAAAGTCACATGGCACGGAGGGATCGTCTGCGTGACCTAGAATATCAATCCAGGGATTGCGCAGCATCTCCAGGTAAGTGGCCGTGTTTGCATCCCGGTTTGCCCGCTCCGGGAACATGTGGGTGTGAATACTGGCAATGACGAACTCACACAACTTCAAATAATGAAGCAGGATGTCCACGTGGTTCTCATGATCCAGGATGTTCATCTCCACGCCCTTGTACACCCGGATCCCCTCCACCAGATCCGGCAGCATCCGCTGGCTGTGGGGAATGAACGACGGCGCGCCGCACTCGATTCCCGGGGCGTGCTCCGTTAGACACAGCCCCTTCATTCCCTTTGCCTTAGCAGCCAAACAGTTTTCCGTCAGGGTTGACCACGCGTGTCCAGAGAGAATTGTATGGGTATGGGTATCCACCTCTGGAATCATTTCTCTTAATTGCATAAAAAGAAACCGCCCTTTTTGTTTAGTATTTTGACGGAAATTTCCGTGCTTCTCCTTGACTTTTTTGGCTTTCCTGTATAAAATGGCATTGTCTTGATAATCGATTATTTGAAATCGCACTGTGCAAATACCTTTTCACTGTCCTGTTTTTCAGAATAGCACTACATTAAAAAAATAGCAATATATTTTAATAAAAAATTGTTAAATCTTTTTATTTTTCTGATTTTTACATAAAATTTTAATTATTTTGTGGCTTATTTTAATAATCGATTTTGTTTTTTGCAGTTATTCAAATTTTGTGAGTTCCTGCGGAACAACGGTGGTTCCGCTCATATACTCGATTTTAAAAAAGGAGAGATCATCATGAGTGATACTTCCAAGATTCTGGCCACCAAGTTCACCGACGACCGCTTCCCTATTGAATGGAAAGACGATGCCGAAAAGGGCCTGATGTGGTTCTATGATGACCTGCACTGCCCCAACCCCATCTCCCCGCTGTACTTTGACGTTGGCGGCTGGTGGGACTGCGACGGCCGCTGGGGCGCTGACTGCACCTATATGTATCAGCGTTTCGGTGCCCCGATCGGCAAAGCCTGGATCGCCAAGAAGATCGGCGGCTATGTCTACTCTGCTATCGTGCCGCCCGAGATGGACGCGGACAAGATCGGGCCCATGTTTGACTACTATGTTAAAGTCATGCCCATCTATGCCGACACCTTCCTGGACCGTTGGAACAAGATGTACATCCCCCGCCTAAAGGAAATTCAGCACGCCATGCTGGACTGCGATTTCGAGCATAAGTCTTTGCCCGAGATCATGATCCACATGGAGGACATGCTGGACATGAAGTCCGAGGCCTTCCGCATCCACTGGATCATCAACCTGGCGCAGTTCCAGGCCTCCACCGACTTCACCAACGCCGCCAAGGCCGCCGGCGCCGACGATGTCCTGATCGGCAAGATCAACGTCTCCCCCGCCGACCGCAACTGGGACTCCCTGAAGGCCCTGTGGGAGATGAAGGAAGCAGTCTGCGCCAATCCCGCTTTGAAGGAACTGTTCCTCTCCACCACTGACAACGCCGAGATCATGGCCAAGGTTCCCGGCATTCCCGGCAGCGAGAAGTTCCTGAAGATGATGGAGGCCTATCGCAACGAGTACGGCTTCAAGGCCATGTACACCCATGAGTTCATCTACAAGACCTGGTACGAGGATCCCACCCCCGCCTATGAGGCCGTTCGTACCTACGTCAACAACAACTATGACTATAACGCCGAATATGACGCCTGCATGAAGTCCCAGAAGGAGGCCATTGAGCAGCTCTACTCCATGGTCAGCGATCCCGACGAGCTGGCCAAGCTCAAGCACTATCTGGAGCTGTCCGTAAAGATGGCCCCCATCACTCCCGACCACCACTTCTACATCGACCAGGGCGTGTACTCTCACATGCGGGTTGCCTTCGTGCAGATCGGCAAGGCCATGGTCCGCGCCGGCATCCTGGACGATCCCGAGGATATCTTCATGCTCAAGTATGACGAGATCCGCTGCGCCTGCTGCTCTGATTATCCCGTGAAGGAGCTGGTCAAGACCCGCCTGGCCGAGATGGAGGCCGCCAAGAAGATCCATCCCCAGGAGTGGTACGGCACCGCTACCGAATGGCAGGTTTACAACGAGCCTTACAAATCCCTGTGGGGCTATCCCCAGAAGTTTGAAGCCGAGATGAAGGAGAAGGCCGAGAACAAAGAGATCAGCAAGACCGTCCTCAAGGGCATCCCCGGCTGCCCCGGCGTCCAGGAAGGCATTGCCCACCTGGTGTCCGACCCCTCCGAGCTGGATACCGTGAAAGACGGGGAGGTTCTGGTCTGCAAGATGACCAACCCCGCCTGGGTGGTCTCCTTCTCCAAGATCTGCGCTCTGGTTACCGATACCGGCGGCGCTCTGTCTCACCCTGCCGTGGTGGCTCGTGAGTTTGGCGTCCCCTGTGTGGTGGGCACACGCCGCGCTACACAGCTGATTAAAACCGGCGACAAGGTCCGCGTAGACGGCTCCAAGGGTATCGTGGAAGTCATCGGCTGATGTATCCTCTCTATGCGGCACCCGACATTCCGGTGTGCCGCATAGATTTTCTAAAACATTCCCGCCCATCTTCCGACGGGACCCAGAAAGGAACGAGAAATATGAATCAGTATCTGGCATGGTTTGATGAAATTCCCGACGAGGCGTTGGGCGGTTCCGCCGGCGGCAAGGGCGCCAGCCTCTGCCGCATGTCCCGGGCCGGCCTCCCTGTGCCCCAGGGCTTTATTGTCCGCTCTGAGATGTTCAACGCCTTCATGGAGCAGACAGGTCTGTGGGATTATGTGTTCCAGGCCCTTGACACCATCGATTTTTCCAGTAACGCCTCTTTGGTAGCCGTGTCCGCCGAGATCCGGCAGCGGATCGCGGACACTCCCATGCCCCAGAGCATGACTGAGGATATCTGCAGCTTCTACGGTCAGGTAGGCAGCGGCCATGAGCCGGTGGCCGTCCGCTCCAGCGGCACCGCCGAGGACCTGGACGACGCCAGCTTCGCCGGACAGCAGGAGACCTTCCTGTTTGTCATCGGCTTTGACGATGTGGTGAAGTACATCAAGGAGTGCTGGGCCTCCCTCTACAACGACCGCGCCATTTTCTACCGCCGGGAAAAGAAATTTGACGAGCACAGCATCTCCATCGCCGTCGTGGTCCAGCGGATGGTCAGCGCCCAGAAGGCCGGCGTCATGTTCACCTCCAACCCCATTACCAACGACTATGACACCGTGGTTCTGGAGGCGGCCTGGGGCCTGGGCGAGGCCATTGTGTCCGGTATGGTAACCCCGGATAACCTGTGGATCAACAAGCAGACCGGAGAGGTCACCACGGAGTACATCTCCGAGAAGGAGACTATGGTGGTCCGCCTCAGCGAGCGGGGCGGCACCAAGGAAGTCCCCGTCCCCGAAGAGCTCCGGGAGGCCCCTGTTTTGACCGACGACGAGCGGAATCAGCTGGTGGACCTGGCCAAGAAGATTGAGGACTTCTACAAAAAGCCTGAGGACATCGAGTGGGCCATTGTGGATGGTCAGGTCTACCTGCTCCAGTCCCGCCCCATCACCACCATGAAGTAATCACTGCCGGATTTCAAAGAACAGGAGTATGAATATGAGCACATTTTCTGAACAGATCAGCAGCAACAAGGCCGTCATTCGATTCGACGTGGTGGGCGGTCCGGAGCGCACCGCCGTGGCGGAGGACATGTCCTTCCTCAATTACCGCCTGGGCTCCGTGGAAGTCAGCCACCAGATCACCAAGGAGACCCCTGACATCGTCTGGTACTATGACGACGCCGTGAAGTCCATTCGCTATGAAAACAACCAGCTGATCCTCACCAGCTTCTGGGAAGAGGGTGAGCTGAATAAGATCATGGTTTCCATGCTGGCCAATGAGATGGACAAGGTGGGCCTGCATCCCTTCCACTCCTCCAGCGTGGTGTACAAGGGCCACGGCATCCTGCTGGTGGGCGGTGAGAACAACCACGGCAAGTCCATGTCCCAGCTGGAGGGCTGCCGCCGGGGCGCCTCTATCTTCTCTACTGAAACCACCGTCATGGACCATGAGACCGGCATCGCGCTCTACGGCTCCAAAAACGTCTATGTCCGCAAGCGGGCCAAGGGCACGGAGCGCTCCGACCTTGCCGATCAGGATGAGGGCGTCAAGATGTTCTTCGGCGACGAGCCGGAAATGCCCATGTGCTACGATCCCACCAATATGGAACTGGCCGTCATGCCCTGCATCGACGGTTGGTTCAAAACAGAGGTCAAGCCCATGGGGCAGTTTGAGGCCGCCTACCAGAGCTATCACTCCATGATGAACTTCTTCGGCCTCAATCAGCTGCTGTGCGGTAAGCACGGCCTGGTAATGCCTATTGTTGACACCGACGCGCGCCGTCAGGACCGGGGCGCCTTCTGCGCCAAGTACGCCGCCGGCCGGCCCTATTTCATGATCCGCGCCAAATCTCCGCAGCTGGTGTTTGACGAGATCGACAAGCTGATGGATCAGCTGGGGCTGAACTGACATGAAGCTGATTTTGTTGGGCGCCCCCGGCGCCGGAAAAGGCACCCAGGCCGAAAGGCTTTGCAAAGA
>CATZYY010000073.1 GCA_958426425.1 uncultured Oscillospiraceae bacterium | reverse complement strand
TGAAGGTCCGCAACCTGGGCCGCAAGTCCCTGGAAGAGGTCATCAACAAGCTGGCCATGATGGGGCTCCACCTGGCCGACGAAGAAAACAACTGATTTCAATCGCCGCGGGCCCTCGGCCCCCGGCCCACCAAATTCCCTTTGAAGGAGGAAGACCGAAATGCCCGGAACTCGTAAGCTTGGCAAGACCACTGAGCAGCGCATGGCGATGCTGCGTCAGCAGGTCACGGATTTCCTGGACAACGGCAAGATGGAGACCACCATCACCCGCGCCAAGGAGATCAAGCCCCTGGCTGAGAAGATGATTACCCTCGGCAAGAAGAGCGATCTGGCCGCTTATCGGCAGGCTATGAGCTTCATCACCCGTGAGGACGTGTGCAAGAAGCTGTTCAAGGAGATCGCCCCCAGCTACGCCGAGCGCAACGGCGGCTACACCCGCATCGTTCGCACCGGCATTCGCCGCGGCGACGCTGCTGAGACCGCCATCATTGAGCTGGTGAAATAAAGCACATTTGAAAAGCCCTTTGCAATGCGGACCTAGGCGCATTGCAAAGGGCTTTTTCATATATGCCGGGAGGAGGGGATGAATCGGAAAGCGCGGCTTCAGGGCCGCTCTGCGCCCTTAAAAACGTCCATACAGAGAAGAGAAGCGGCGACTGCTGAAGGCATTTCTCCGGGCCCGGAAAGGGGCAGCAGGGAGGATTTGCTTTTCCGGGCAGACTGTGATAAGATGAAACAAAGATAGGGAGGTGCGTACCATGCGGAAAGTGCGCTGCTACGACTGCGGCAAGTCCTATGACTACGACGAAGATGGCTTTTGCCCCAGCTGCGGAGCATTTAATCCGCCGCGGCAGGACCTGCGAATCGGTGCCGACGGCTCTGTGGTGCGGGTGGACGGCCTCAATGAGGTAAACCACGTCAACTCCTTTGTCCATCAGGAGCTTCATGAGGAGAAGCGGGAGCGCCGGCGGGCAGGGCTGGATAAGAGCGTTCAGCGGATTCAGCGTCCATCCTCCAGGACCACTACCCCGAAGCAGGCCCCGGTGACCCTCCAGAGTCAAACTGACCGGCGCGCCCGGCAGCAAAAGAGCAGCAATCCTTTTTCTGTAGTAGTTTGGATTATTATATTGATTGTAATATTTAATTTATTGTCCAGGATTTTCTTTTTCCTTTGAGCTGTGGGCACAAAATTTTTTGAAAAATGCAAAGCGGCCCTCTGGGGCCGCTTTTTTCCGCAGTTTTTGACAGCACTATTTTCTCCGCCGCTGCGCAAACTAACCGGGAGAAAAAACGGAGGAATGGAAGCCAATGGGAAAACAGCGGTTTTTCTGCGCTCTGGTTGTCTTGGCGCTGGCGGCAGTGCCCTGGTGCGCTGTGGACAGCGGGGCGGACACCTTGACGGTGACCGGCACCGCCCGGCTGCCGGCAGGAGAGAAGTACGTGGCGCTGACCTTTGACGACGGGCCCAAAGCCGGCACCACCGACGTGCTGTTGGATGGCTTGGCAGAGCGTCAGGTAAAGGCCACCTTTTTTTTGATCGGCCGACAGATCGAAGAAAATCGGGAGCTGGTGGAGCGCATGGCGGCAGAGGGCCATCAGATCGGAAACCACACCTGGAATCACGCCCGGTTGGAGGGGGCAAGTGCAGCCGTCATCGCCCAGGAGGTGGAGCAGACGGATCAACTGCTCCAGAGCCTTCTGGGGCCGGGGGAGTACTGGGTCCGGCCGCCTTACGGGGGCGTGGATGACACGGTGCGCAGCACGGTGAAAGTGCCTATGGTAAAGTGGTCCGTGGACCCCAGGGACTGGGAGAGCCAAAATGCGGATCAAGTGGTGCAGGCGGTGCTGGAGACGGTGGAGCCCAATGCCATTATTTTATTTCATGACATCTATGGCTCCTCTGTGGAGGCGGCGCTGCGCCTGACCGACCTGCTGCGGCAGGAGGGGTATCAGCTGGTTACAGTTCAGGAGCTGCTGGCTCTTAACGGTATAACGCCAGAAGCGGGAGTACTGTATCGCTTCGGAGGTGGCGCATAAAAAAAGAACGCCCCGCAGGGCGTTCTTTTTTGCAGGTCTCACATTAAGATCAGCAGGATCAGGGTCAACACCAGGAAAGCGGCGCCCACCCATTTGGTAGCACGGGCCAACTTGGCGTCCAGAGTCCGGGCCTTGTTCTTGGCCAGGAAGGAGTCCGCCACACCGCCGATGGCACCGGACAAGCCGGCACTCTTGCCGGACTGGAACAGCACAATCAGGATAATGGCCAGACCGCAGAGCACCAACAGAATCTGAATCACGAGAATCAAAGCGTCCATAGGGGTCAACCTCCAACAATATCGCCATGCAGCACGCATGTGCAGTGATTTCACAGATGTATATGATAGCATAGTTTGTCCTGTATTTCAAGGGGATTTTTCAAAAAATAAGGGGCCTTTTGGAAGATAAAGCGGCTGCAAATATGCAAAAAAATTTCCCAGGAAAATGGAACAAATGTTTGCATTCTGAAAGCATGTGTGTTATAATTATCCCGTATAGCAGGGTGGTTCATTGGAAACAGGAGGTCGCCATGGCGGAGCTTTCAAAAATGCAGCAGCGGATCTATGATTTTTTGGCGTCTTATATCCAGAGTCGGGGCTATCCCCCCTCTGTCCGGGAGATTGGGGAGGCAGTGGGTCTGAAGTCTCCCTCCACGGTACATTTCCACTTGAAACATTTGGAGGAGGCCGGGGTCATTGCCAAGGGGGCCGGCAAAGGGCGGGCGATTACGCTGATGGCCCAGTCGGTGCCGGAGGACAAGGTGCCCATCGTGGGCAATGTGGCTGCCGGCAGCCCTATTTTGGCGGAGGAGTGCATTGAGGACTACCTGACCTTTGACACCGGTGGCCGCGCCGGAGAGTATTTCGCCCTGCGGGTCCGGGGGGAGTCCATGCTGAACGCCGGTATTCTGCCGGGGGATTTGGTGGTGGTGCGCCGGCAGGAGACTGCCAATAACGGGGAGATTGTGGTGGCTATGATTGAGGATGAAGCCACGGTAAAGCGGCTGTCCCGGAAAAATGGCCGTACCTGGCTTCTGCCGGAAAATGACGCCTATTCGCCCATTGACGGCACCTATGCCCAGATTTTGGGCAAGGTAGCGGCGGTGGTGCGTCGGTATTGAGAAAAACGTGTCAAGAGGGGACTGCGGCCGCAGTCCCCTCTTTTTTGGCGCGCAGATTCCTGCGGAGTTTGCTGCTTTGAACAGGGAAAGGCTGAAAACAGCTCTGACGCTCAAGCGGCAATATCGGTCGTTCTTTTGTAGGGGATTCCCCTGAAAGGAGTACCCCGGCGGTCCCTTCGGGGCGGGAACATGGGGAGGCCAGACCGGAGCGGTGACTTGCGATCAGTGAGAGGCGGTCCGCCGGGAAACGGGGGCCTCCTGAAGTTCCGCTCGCAGCTTTTCCAGCGCCCGTTTCTCAATGCGGGATACATAGCGCCCCGGCTATTGTAAGCGATTTCCGCCGGAAATTTACGCCGTGTGGGACGGCGCAATCCCTTGCGGTGTCTGGTTTTCCGCCGTTTCGTCCAGCTGGGCGAAGCGGAATTTGATGATGATCTCTTTGTCCTCGGTCAGCTCCACCCGCTCGATGAGGCTCACCAGCAGCTCCCGGCTCTCCCCGGCAGTTTCGATGAACCGCTGTACCAGTTTCTTGGCTCTGTCCTCGCTGCGGACGGGGCTTTTTTGACGCAGCTCCAGTTCCTGCCGTTTCTCCTCCAACTGCTCCCGCTCCAGTTTGATCCGGCCAAAGATGCGCTGGAAGTCCGCTTCGGGCAGCAGCCCGCTGAGCCGGTCGGTGTACATCCGGTCCAGGTTGGCGGTGAGGCTGTCAATCTTGGATTGGAGTGCTTGGAGCTCCGACTCCAAGCTGCTCTGCTTTCTGGCATTCTCCACAGCTTCCCGGGCCACAGGCAGCAGTTCATCAGGTTTCAGATACGCCTGGCACACCTCCCGCACCTTGGCGACCACCGCTTCGGTCACCGTCTTCTCCTTGATGGAATGGCAGGTGCAGACCCCAGCCTTGGTGAACCGCTGATAGGTGCGGCAGACGAAGTACAGCACATCCTCTCCCTTGGCGTTTTTCCGGTTGAGGACTGCCAGTGGGTAGCCGCACTCATGGCAGAAGATCAACCCCTTCAACAGGAAGTCGTAGGTCCGGCTCCGGGTGTGCTTGCGGCTGTTCACCAGCATCCGCACCTTCTGAAAGGTCTCTCTGTCCACCAGAGGCTCGTGGGTACCCTCCACCACCACCCAGTTGGCTGGGTCTTGCTTCAGGCACTTCTTGGATTTATAGCTGATCTTCACGCTGCGCCCCTGTACCATGTTGCCGATGTAAGTCTCATTTTGCAGCATGTCGGAGATCCGCTCACTGCTCCACAGGCCGGTGTAGGGGCCGGGTTTTGCCACTGGGAGATTGGCATAGGTGGCCGGAGTGGGCACCCCCTCCTGGTTGAGGAGGGCGGCGATATTCCGGCAGCTCATACCGGAGAGGGCCAGGGCGAAGATCCGCCGCACGATAGGGGCTACTTCCTCATCAATGACGATCTTATTTTTCTCCGTGGGGTGCATCTTGTAACCGTACACCGGCTTGCCGCCGATGAATTTTCCCTTCTGCTGCTTATCCCGCTTGACGCTCTTAATTTTCTTGGAGATGTCCTTGGCGTACATGTCGTTCATGATAGCACGGAAGGGCGTGATGTCGTTGGCGGTGGAGTCCACACCAGTGTCGATGCCGTCCAGCAGGGAGATGTACCGCACCCGATGTTCGGGGAAATACCGCTCCATGTAGTGGCCGGTCATAATGTAGTCCCGGCCCAGCCGGGAGAGGTCCTTGGTGATGACCATGTTGACCTTCTTGGCCTCGATGTCCGCGATCATCCGCTGGAAGGCCGGGCGGTCGAAGCTGGTGCCGCTCCAGCCGTCGTCTATATAGGTGTCATAGACGCTCAGCCGGTGCTGCTGCACAAACTCCCGCAGCAGGGATTCCTGGTTCTGGACGCTCTGGGATGGTCCCTCGCTCTCATCCTCCTTTGATAGTCTGATGTATAAAGCCGCATGGTAATCCATGGGATTGCTTATCTCTAAGTACATGCTATACCTCCTGAGATAAGCGGCCATTCATCGTCACAACCATACTACATCTGCGGGCGAATATCCATGGCAACCAGTTCTTTTTTTAGAAAAAATCGAAAGGATTCCCGGATTAAATCCACCACCAACGGCCCGGCTTCAGAATACGTGCAGGAAACAGAAAGAGTCTTTTCTTTCATGACACACCTCCTCGGTGGATTCTATGCACCAGCGTTTGCTAACTTGCGCCTGAGGGCAAAAAGGAGCCCGTACCGATGATCGGTACGGGCTAAAATCACCATGCTCACTCATGTTTAGGGGTATATCGGTTTAGTATGAATCTTTTGTGACACAGTTTCCGACAGATTTCAACTAAAAGCCGAAATATACCCAGCCGTTTTGGGGAATGTCGTCATCCATCCCAATCTGTATCTTCTGAGAGCCAAACACTTCCTGTTGATGTTCCTGCACAAAGTACACATCCATTTGCGGGATCTGGGCTTGATGTGATAACGGAAATCGCTCCCTATTTTCGATCAATACGAGGCCCAGATCGTCTGCTTGTGCTCGCTGTATCAAGCGGAGGAACACCTTGTCCGGTTTTTCAAGGTCAAATTCTCCCACATGAAAGAAGCAGTGCTCAATGGTTCGTCCCATCCGGGCTGCCTCCTGAGCCAGCCGGTCATGCTGCCTCCACAGTTCCCGATGCGCCTCGTCCTTCATCATGCCGCTCGGTATATGGCAAAAAATTGACGCGAGTTTTTCCATAAGCATCTCTCCTTTCCAAAGTTTATTTTATTGTTGTTTCATCAAAGTAGTCTGTCGAACGACGTCATGCCATCGAGAAGTGTACTTATGTACTCGTAGCTGGCATTGAACACTTGCTCTGACAGCCCTGGTATGGGTGTTTGCAACTCCGGATACCGACTCATCACCGCAAGCATGAAGGTGTCTGCAAAGACATCTTGCAGTTGCGGGATCGAAAGGGCATCAGTCTGGGCCCCAAGGCAGCGCAAGTATGTCACAAAGGACGAAGGAACTTGACCCATGCCTCCGGTTTCTCTGATATGGAGCAGATGGCCTAATTCATGCAGCAAAACAGGAATGGGCGAAAGGCGTTCCTCCCGCATCCGGTACATACAGATGCATCCCCGTATTCCATCCGGCATGAAAACTGCTGTTGTTTCCCCGTTTAAGGTTTCATGCTGGGCATCGAAAAGCAGGACTTCAATTGGCTGTGCAGGCGACACTTTCTGTGTGTAACAGAAAACCTGATCTGCCATTTGAAATACCATGTCGACCTGATCCTCCGTCAAGGTAGGCGTGTCAGATGGCCAAAACTGACCGGAAAATTGATAGAGTGCCTCGACACAGGGGACAATTCCAAGTTCGCGGTTCATGTTCAATATCCACTGGGCATACCGGGCAACGGCATCCTCTTGGTAGAGCCTGTAACCTGTCCCGGACACATGCGCAGGACGCAGTGAAAGTATCCGCTTCGCAAATGCTTCGGCGGCACTCTCGTCACCTTCATCCCATCTTGTCAGTGCCGTTTCTGTTTCCTCAAAGAGTGTCAAGAGATCAAAAGGCATACCGTCCTCCTTGTGTCATAGCATCATTTGCAAAATTGTATCAGCATTTCGTTCCTTGTGTGCATATTCCAGATGAGAATATAGATCCGCTGTGGTGGAAATAGTACTGTGTCCCAGCCACTGCTGTACTTCGATCAGAGGTACACGGGCAGAAATCAACAGATTGGCACAGCTGTGCCGCAGATCATGGAATCGGATTCGCCGCAAATGATTCTCCTTGATGATACGTTGAAACTGTTCTGATAGGGTATCCGGCTTGATCAGTTTTCCATTCTCATTTACACAGATATAGTCCTCATGAGGCGGCGATTGTAAACCATATCGCTGCTTAGCATGTCCCCGAAGGAGTTTTGCTATATAAGGCATGAGAGGCAGAGTCCGAAAACTGGATTTGCGTTTCACTCTGTCTGCCGCAATGATTTGCCGTCGGCCATGGATTGAAACCACCGTGACAGTATGGGAAATGGTGAGACACCGCTGTTCAAAGTTAACCGCACCCCAGCGCAATCCCAGAATCTCACTGCGCCGCAGTCCATATAAGACGGCAAAAGCAATCGGCAGTTCCAAGGGATCTCCCTGGATCGCATTGAGCAGTTTTCGACATTCTTCTGGAGAATAGCAGTCGGAAACGGATGGCTCTTTTTTCGAACGGGGAATACGGTCCGTTGGATTTTCCATAATCAAGCCCCGTAATTTGGCCTCCTCCAGTGCCTTGCGCAAAAGCACATGGTAGTGCAAAACGGTATTTCCTGTCAGTCCCTTTCCATATAAAAAATGGTAGTAATCCAAGATATCAGATGACTTTAGTTTGGCAAGTTCTATACGGCGTTCCTCAAAATAAGGCGCGATCCGGTTTTGAATACATTTCTGATATTCTGTATATGTCCCCACGGATACTTTTCCGTGGAAGTTTTTGACCCATGCGATCAGATAGTGGCTGAAAAGAATGCCGAAATTCCGTCTCTGCATTTCCCAAAGATCTGTATAGTCCCGCCGGGCAGCCCACAGCATTTCCTCTGCTTTTCTTTTGTTTCCATCTGCCCGCAGGTGAGTCGCAAGCCACTTGGGTTTGGATTTCCCCGACTCATCCCGTACTCGAAGGATCATATACCAGTATCCATTCTTTTTCGTCAAACTTCCTGAGATCATCTTTGTACCTCCCTGCTTTATTTTGGGAGGCTTTCCCTCCCGCCGTGGGAAGTACTATATCAGTTTTTTCTATGCAATTGTCAAAGTGGGCACAACCGGGCAGACTCGAAATCAGTTTGAGAATAACTTCGGTGCATGGGTTCGAATCTCTCTCCACCGCCAAACCCGCTGCTGTTAGTTCAGCCTTTTCCATGGCTGCGCATCTTAGGTAAATATTCTACACATATGACAGTTCCAAAGAGGCATCCGAGAAAAATAAAGTCAGACTTTATTTTTCTCGGATGCCTTTTTAAAGTTGGCCTGTCATGGCCTCTCACTTTTGATTGATGAAATGAGCGATGCGTGGTATAATGAAAACAACGATTGACCCAGCGAGGTGCTACATGAGAAACCAAAAACCTCCCTTTGAAATCACAAACCAGATCATTGACTATGTGGCGGAGATCGCCGAGCTGGTGGGGCGTTTGACTGTATTCTCTCCCCTATCTACAAGTCCTACCCTGCGCCGTGCCAATCGCATCCGCACCATCCATGGTTCCTTGGCTATCGAGCAAAATACCCTTTCCTTGGAGCAAGTAACTGCTGTGTTGAATGGTAAGCATGTCCTGGCTCCCCCTAAGGATATTGCCGAAGTCAAAAATGCCTATGAGATTTATGAGCGGTTGGATGAACTTGATCCCTATTCGGTGGACGATTTGCTGACTGCTCATGGCATCATGACACGGGGCTTGATGGAGGAGTCCGGCGTGTTTCGCACCCGGCCTGTGGGTGTGGTAGACAGCGAGGGGCATGTCCTGCATTTTGGCACTCTGCCGCAGTATGTCCCGGATTTGGTGATGGAACTGCTGGACTGGGTAAAGACCAGCGAGGTACACATGCTCATCCGCAGCTGTGTGTTCCACTACGAGTTCGAACTGATCCACCCCTTTGCGGATGGAAATGGACGTGTGGGCCGCTTGTGGCATACGCTGCTGCTCTCTAAGTGGAATCCGGCCTTTGCCTGGCTCCCGGTGGAGTCCATCATCCATGACCGCCAGCAGGAGTATTATGACGCCATCAATGCCTCCAACGACGCGGGAGAGTCCACAGTATTTATTGAGTTCATGCTCTCAGCTATCAAGGCATCGCTCATCGACGCCATTAATACGAGCGATGAAATGAGCGATGGGAAGTTGGATAAGGCCACACTCCGCTGGAACAAGATTCAGGAGTATTTGAAAACCCACGACTATATCATGAACGCCGATGTGCGGGAGTTGTGCGGGGTATCGGCCGCGACGGCAAATCGGATTCTGGCACGTTTATTGGCTGAAAAAAAGATTACAAAGTATCAGGCACATGGTCATTGGAAATACAAGATTTTCCAATGGAATTGAAAAACAATGCCATAGAGAAAGAGTGAGGAGAGTATGGAAAAGTTGCGTTTAGAGCAGGTCTTTACCGTAGCTGGAATCCCAACATATACCTATGTCGTTCCATATGAATACAATGAACTGTTAGTCGCGGTTAGAACACCTGGGAAGTGCATTGTGATCGAAGGTCCTTCTGGCATAGGGAAGACTACTGCAATTATTAAAATTTTGAATCAGCTACAGCTAAACGAGGTCAAAATTTACTCTGCAAGGAAAGAAAAAGACCTAAAGGAAATAAACAATATTGCAAACGGTCAATTTCAGAATATTGCCATTGTAGATGACTTTCATCGCCTGTCAAGCGACCTTCAAAGCAAAATTTCAGATTTAATGAAAGTGCTGGCTGATGAGCAAGATGAAAGTCGTAAAATCATAATAATTGGAATAAATAAGGTCGGGAACTCTCTTGTAACATTTTCCCCAGATTTAAACAATCGAATTACTACTATTAGATTTGAATCAAACCCTGATGACAAGATTGAAGAATTAATTTCTCTCGGCGAAAGCCATTTGAATATTAGTCTTTGCTGCAAGAAAAAGATAATTGAACACTCATTTGGTAGCTTTCATTTAGCACAACTTCTCTGCCATAAGGCCTGTGTCCTTTCTGGTATCCTTGAATCTCAAGACAGTGGAGTTCCTATTCCGATTTCTATTTCATACAATACTATTGAAGGGCGCATGATTGAGGATTTTTCAAGACTATATTTTGACATAGCAAAAACTTTTGCAACTGGGAAAAAACTCAAACGTTCTGGACGTGCTCCCTATCTTCATATTCTCAAGTGGATGTCGGAAAGTGAAACATGGTCGATCTCTTTGCGACATGAAATGACCAAACATCCAAATCAAAAAGCAAGCGTCTCACAAGTACTTGACAAGGGATTTTTAGAAAAATTTTTGAACAGTAAACCAGACCTACAGAACTATATTTATTATAATACTCTTACAGAAACACTGACCATTGAGGATCCCAAATTTATGTTTTACTTAAAGTCCATTAAATGGAATAATTTTGCTTTATCTGTAGGGTATTTACAATTTGTAACCCAACCAAAATATGACTTTGCGCTATCTTTTGCAGGTGCAGAACGTAATATTGCGGAGTCTATTGCGCATCGATTAACCTCTTTGGATATTGCGGTGTTCTATGATAAAGATGAGCAGGCCGACATACTATCTCAAGATGTCGAAGATTACTTGGCCCCTATTTATAAAAGCGAGGCATCGTATGTCATTCCACTACTAAGTAAAAATTATCCAACTCGCATTTGGACAAGGATCGAATCATTTGCATTCAAAAGCCGATTTCGAGACAACGCCGTTATTCCGATTTGGTTTGCCGACGTGGATGAAAATATGTTTGACGAATCAAAAAAATATGGTGGAATAACATTTGATCCTAACGGAGATTTTTCATCTCAAATTGATGAAATAGTTTCGGTTCTTCAGGATAGAATTGCTCATTTTCGAACAGAGCATCAAAATTATGAATGACCGCTTATCTTCCTAAAATTTTCATCACTTACAATAACCGCAGTGCTATACCAGTTGCACTTGAGGCCCGGAAGTCTTGTCCCACAAGGCTTTCCGGGCTTCGCTTACATTAACGGCGGTGGGATACATAGCTGCGGCTGATGCCGAAGGAGGTGGCGACCTCCCGTTGGGTCAGCGGTACCGTGCCGCCAAGCCCGTATCGCAGGCGGACGATCTCCGCCGATAAGGTAGAATAAGTTTCGCAAATTGAAAAGAGGATAAAAAGGGACATGGT
>CATZYY010000072.1 GCA_958426425.1 uncultured Oscillospiraceae bacterium | reverse complement strand
CCTGGAATGACGATGGAGGCGATGAACAGGTGAACGAAAGCGCATGGACCCTGATCGGCTTTGCTGCTGTTATGGTGATCGTAATTGCGGGGCTGTCCATGATCTCTCAGCACTATACGCTGAACATCAAGAGCCGCACTGTGGGCGACGGCCAGCACGGGACAGCGCGATGGGCCACCAAGCAGGAGATCCATCACACCTACCACCTGGTTCGCTTTGACCCGCAGGCTTGGCGCAGAGGAAAAGACCTGCCAAAGATGCAGGGTATCATCGCGGGCAGTGTCGGGAGGAACTCGGCGCCCCTCCAGTTCAGGATCGGAAAGAAAAAAATCACCATTCATGTGGAACGGCTCCCGTTCCAGAAACACAAGTGCTTAAAGGCGTTCGTGGATAGCGACGATATCCACTGCCTGATGATCGCCGCCAGCGGCGCCGGTAAGACAGCGTTCTTCCTGTATCCGAATCTGGAGTACACTTGTGCCACGGGGATGAGTTTTCTGGCGTTGGACAGCAAGGGGGACCTGGCCAGAAACTACGCGACCATCGCAAAAAAATATTACGGCTACAAGATCTCCATTATCGACCTGCGGAACCCTACGAGGTCGGATGGGGACAGCCTCATGACGCTGATCAACCGATACTCAGATAAGGCACGGGCGGAGCCGGGCAATTTGAGATATAAGGCAAAGGCGGAGAAGTATTCAAATATTCTGGCAAAGACGATCATCAATCAGGGCGGCGAGTCCAGCCAGTTTGGTGAGAACGCGTATTTCTACGATGCCGCAGAAGGCGCTCTTGCCGCCATGACGCTGCTCATTTCGGAATACCTCCCCCCACAAAAGGGCGAGCCGGACGTGCGGCATATTATTTCGGTATTCAAGCTGACACAGGACCTCCTGGCTCCCAGTCCTTCCAATCAAGGAAAGAATGGATTCCAGGCGCTCATGGATCTGCTTCCGCCAAATCATAAAGCGCGATGGCGGGCAGGTTCCGCCCTCGAAGCCTCAGAGCAGACCATGGCCTCCGTCATGTCCACGATCCTGTCCCGGCTCAACGCGTTCCTGGATACCGAGTTAGAGCAGGTGATCTGTTTTGATAATCCAATTGACGCCGAAACATTCGCGTCAGAAAAATGTGCGATTTTTCTGATTTTGCCGGAGGAGGACCGGACAAAAAACTTCATGGCCACCCTTATGATCCAGAACCTGTCCAACGAACTCTTTGCGATTGCGGATCGGAATGAAGGAAAGCTGAAAAACCGCGTCGTGTTTTTCTGTGACGAGTTCGGTACCATGCCGCCCTTCGATGTCATGCCGCTGTTCTCGGCTGGCCGGTCCCGAAAATTGACGATGGTACCCATCATCCAGAGCGTCGCGCAGCTGGAGGAAAACTATAAGAAAACGGGCAGCGAGATCCTGATGGATAACTGCCAGCTCACCATTGCCGGCGGATTTACTCCGCAGAGCGAAACGGCGGAGTCCGTGTCGCGTGCCCTGGGAAACCGCACCGTTCTCTCCGGCAGTGTGTCCAGAGGAAAGAACGATCCCAGCCAGTCTCTGCAGATGATGGAACGCCCGCTGATGTCGCCTGACGAGTTGAAATCCATTCCGAAAGGCCACTTCATCGTGATGAAGACCGGCGTTCACCCTATGCAGACAAGGCTGCCGCTCTTCCTGGACTGGGGCATCACATTCGACGAGCCATATCAGATGACTGAGAGAGCGAATCGGAAGATTGCCTATGCGGATAAGGAGGATCTGATCAACAGTATTCTGGCCAGCAGACCGGGCGGCAGTGTCTATAACACCAAGCGGGAGGGGAGAATATGAGCTATTTTGACACTGTCTATATGGACCATGAACTGACCCCTCGCGCCAAAACGGTTTGTATGTATCTCCACGACCGTGCCAACAGGGAAGGGGAAAGCTGGTATGCCATCAATACCATTGCTTCCGATCTCGGCCTCTCCCGCTCCACAGTGAAGCGTGCCCTTGGCGATCTTGTTCGCCAGGGGCGCGTGGAAAAGAAGCCGAGGTACCGGGAAAACGGCGGCTGCACCTCAAACCTCTACAGGCTGCTGTAAAAGAGCGCAATCTCCCACCAAGGGGGGATTGCGCTCTTTCGCTGGACCGGGGGCCGGGTCATCATGGCCCACCCAGAAGGCCCAATAGAAGGTACGGTTATATTCAGAGGATAACAACTACATGGAGCAGAGAAGCTCAAATCCGCATCTCAGAGAGCAGCTCCCAATAATCAGAGGAAGAATAATAGGGGGTGAGATAATCATCCTCTACCCCTTGGCTTGCCTGTGAGATAGGTTCGGTACGCTCCTGCTGGTTCTCCATAGTCAATCGCCTCACGATCATCCTCATTGATCGCGATTATAACACCAGTTGCAAAAAAACGCAACCCATCGGAATCGGATTGATCAGCGAACCAAGATGTTGTGGAGCGGAGCAGGCTGACAAATCTTAACTTTCTGATAACTCGACGGGCTTGCTATAGCTTCCGCTGCGGAAATGTGGTAATGTGTGCCGCTGACAGGAGGCGATCATGTGAATGATTATATGCAAGCCCTGCACCGGAGATTTTTCAAAGAACCGGAGTTGAAAGAGCTCAGGGAGGAGATCGAGGATCTACGCCTCAGCTTAAAAGCTGGAATGAGCAGAGACAGTCGAGAGCAACTGCTGAAACTGATAGACCTTGGAATAGAATTGCGCGATGAAATATCACTGGCTTCGTTCAAGGCCGGCTTTCAATTGGCTCTCGGTATTGTAACTGAGCTCAAGCCCTTTTCCTTCGATGAAGATGAGGAGCAGCGAGCATTAGCGAAGACTGTTTATCATCATCTGTGAGGAAAGACCGCAGAGAGTCTGGACAATTCATGCCTGGAGTCACGGCTATTTGTCTGCCGGTAAGTAAAAATTAATTAAGCATGATAGAAACTGGGAGGAGCGCAGCCGCCTACGAATGACTTTTCTCGCACAGCACAGTTCGGAAACGATGAACACAGGTCAAAAAGATGCGTCCCCGGCAGTCAATTACTGGAAGGGGAATGAGTATATGGTTGATCATGCAGACTGCCTGAGGGAGGTCTGTGACAATGACTGCTCCATCCGAAGCGGAACACGAATGACGGCCAACTATGTCAGGAAGCGGGGACTGTCTATCGTCCTGATCCACCCGAACAAGGCAACCATATTGAAAGAAAAACCTGAACGGTGAAAACTACCCGCTGTGGGTAGGGTAAGTTTATGAAATCCATGTTATACTAGATCTGAATAGATACTGCGTGAAATAAATTCAGTAAAATATCCTGTTTTATCTGGCTTTATTTACCCCCAGCAGATATAATGAAAATGAGGTGATGCGGTGTGAAGATACGAAGAATTGCGGCGTTTTTGCTGACAGGCACCTTGCTGGCTTGTTGCTGTGTGGGGTGTTCCAGTACATCAAAAAAAGAGGAAACGCCAACCACTATTACGGTCTGGCATGTCTATGGCGGGCAGACCGATTCTCCGCTCAACGATCTGATCGATGAGTTCAACCAAACGGTGGGAAAAGAGCAGCAGATCAATGTGCAGGTCACCTCCGTGTCCAACAGCAATACCATCCACGAGCTGGTGCTGGCTGCTGCCAACGGAGAACCGGGAGCAGCGGAGCTGCCCGATATCTTCAGTTCCTATCCCAAGACCGTGATGGCTCTGCCTGATGACAGCATTCTGGTGGACTATCAGGACTACTTCAGCGAGGAAGAATTGTCTGCTTTCATCCCGGCTTTCATGGAAGAAGGGATGGTCAATGACCGCCTGGTTGTCCTTCCTGTGGCAAAATCCACAGAGATCATGTTCATCAACCAGACCATCTTCGACCGGTTCTCTCAGGCAACCGGGGTGACGCTGGAGGATCTGGATACTTGGGAAGGGCTTTTCAAGGCGGCAGAGGTCTATGCGGACTGGACTGACGCTCAGACGCCGGATATTCCGGACGATGCCAAGTCCATGTTCGTCCACGACTACTATTTCAACTACTTCCAGGTGGGGGCGGAATCCCTGGGCGAGGATTTCTTCCAGGGTGACAGGCTGGCCTTTGGCCCCGCTTTCCAGACGGCGTGGGAGCCACTGGCGCAGGCCGCGCTTCAGGGCGGCGTCTGGCTCAAGAGCGGTTACGCCACCGAATCCATCCGCACCGGTGACAGCATCGTCAGTGTGGCGTCCTCGGCCAGCATCCTCTATTACAGCGATGTGGTGACATACCCGGATAATACTTCCGAGGAGATCACCATCATCTCCCGCCCCTGTCCGGTCTTTGAAAACGGGGAAAACCTGGTCATGCAGAGGGGGGTAGGCTTCTGCACCGTGCGATCCACCCCGGAGCGGGAGCAGGCCGCCGTGACCTTCCTCAAGTGGCTGACCGAACCGGAACGCAATGTGGAGTTTGTAACCCAAGCAGGCTATATGCCGGTAACCCGGGCTGCCTTCGAAAACGAACTGCCGAAGGCCATTGAGGGATTGGAGAGCGCCAAGTATGCGTCTCTCTATCAGGCGTATCTGGATACCCAGGCAAACTACGAATTCTATGTGCCGCCCCAACTGGAGACCTACCTGAGCCTGGAAACCACACTGGAAGACCAGGTGCGCTCACAGCTTGCGCTGGGCCGTCAGGATTATCTGGATGCCGGAGAGACCGGGCTGGAGCAGATCAGCGCAGACCGGCTCCAGGCCTTCCGGGAGATCATGGAGCGATAATGCAAGGAGAGGAGGGAACGCCGTGAGGAACAAATTCAAGGAACTGTGGGCACTGAACGCCTTTGCCAAGAAGCAGAGCGTGGGTATGCAGAGAAAATTGATGCTCTACTGGGTGTCCATGATCCTGGTGGTCTTCACGGCGGTGATCCTCCTTCTGTCCATTGCCGGGGCCTTTTCTCAAAACGACGAGCAGCTCCATGAGGTGATGGAGCTCCATCTGCAAAATACGCAGGATAACCTAGCCGGTCACCTGGATCGCCTGACCGCCCAGAGTTTGAATCTCTCCAAAGAACTTAGCCGTGAGATCGAAGGGGTGCTGGTACAGGAGGGCATCTCCCTGCAGGAGGTGAGCGACAATCCGGAGCGGCTGCTGAAGCTGCAGCAGGTCATGTACCCATTGGTCAATGCCACCCTCCAGACCGCCAACTGCAATGGGGCCTATGTGATTTTGGATGCCACGGCCAACACCACCCTGCCGGTGTCGGACCACTCCAGAAGCGGACTCCACCTGCGCTACTCCAACCTCAGTGCCAGCAGCCCGGTGACCCCTACCGTGGTGTACTTCCGCGGCATTCCAGATATCGCCCGGCAGAAGGAGCTGGAATTGCACAACCGATGGAACCTGGAATTTGATACCGATCAGATCCCGGGCTGCCGTGAATTAATGGACACGCCCTTAGACCGCCCTGCGGAAAGCTATTTCTGGTCCCGCCGCATCGACTTGAAGGATACCTGGGAATCCGCTATGCTGCTGTGTGTTCCCATCGTGGGCAGCGATGGGACCGTATACGGCATCTGCGGCGTGGAGATCAGCGCACTGTACTTCCAGCTGTCCTACCCCGCAGTGGATGGGCAATTTGGCTCCGCCGTTACCGTTCTGGCCCCTATTCAGGACAGCCGTCTCCTGCTGTCGGATGGATTGGTAGGCAGTGTCAACGGCACCTATCTGGACGGCCAGGAGACACTTGTCATTCACCAGGGGCGATACTATCACGAATATGACGCCGGCACCGAGCGGTATATCGGCCTGCACCAGACCATCCCCATTTCCAAGGGGGATGCCGAAGATACCGTCTGGGCCGCAGCCATCCTGATTCCCCAGGACAGCTATGCGGCATACACCGCCGAAGTACAAAGGACATGGGTCATCGCGGCTCTGGGACTGCTGTTGGTGCTGCTGGCCCTCTCCTTCTTCCTGGCACGGAGATTTGTCCGTCCCATTACCGACAGTCTGAAGCGGTTCCAGCAGGGAGAACTGCCGGAACAGGGCTTGTCCTCCGGGATTTCGGAGGTGGATGAACTGGCGGAGTTTCTCAACGCCCGGGCCCGGAACCAGCGTCTGGAGCAGGGGGAACTGCCCCCCAACATCGCAGAGCTCTTCGACCAGTTTGTGGCGCGGAAGGACTTGCTGACAGAGGCGGAACGGAACATCCTCCGCTACTATATCGATGGACATGAGATCGCGGACATCCCGGATCTGGCGTTTATCAGCATGAGCACGGTCCGGAAGCACAACCGGAGCATCTATGAGAAGCTGGGGGTCGCCTCCCGGGACGAGCTGATGCTCTACATTGATCTGCTCCGCCGCTGCGGAAGGTTACAGGAGCTGTTTTGATACTCGGCCAACAACATAGCAAAGCGCACAAAACCAAAGAAGCGGTTTTGTGCGCTTTCTCTATTATCCAATGAATACCTTTTGTGAAAAGTAGGTAAAAGTATCCGGCAGACCATATACGCCCGCCCCTGCTCCTGTTATAACAGGAGCAGAGAGGAAAGGAGGCGCGCCCTATGACAAGCTTGTTGTTCGGTCATCTGGAGGATTGCTCCACGCCCCAGTATTTCTGCTTTTCCGTTCGCTGCGAGGTGTGCGGAGAATACTGGTACAGCAGCAGCATCCCTTTTTCCAAAGCGGCACAGGCGGTCCAGCATCCGGAAAAGAAGGAACTCTATGATGCCATCTACCAGCGGGAGAAGGCACGGGCCAAGTCGGCCGCCGGGCAGGAGGCCAGGGAGCGATTCAGCCAATGTCCCGTCTGCCGGCGGCTGGTCTGCGACGCCTGCTTCCTCATCTGCGATGAGATGGACATGTGCCGGGAGTGCGCTGCCCGCATGGAAGAACCCGGGGAGCCGGTGGCGCCATGAAACGGCGATGGTCACTCCTGCTCCTGCTGTGCCTGCTGCTGACCGGATGCAGCGCGGAGGCCTCCGGAGGGCAGTTGATTTCCGCGGCAGAGGGCTCCGAATCATACAGTGAGGCACTGCTCCCTTTCCTCCACGGATATGCGCTCCGGGATGGGGAGGATACTCTCTATGCGGAAATATCCCAGGGTAATGCCGTAGCTTGTTTTGATGTACAGGCCGTCCCGGCCATGACCAGAGGGGTTGGCCGGTATTGGTATCCCCATGTATCGGCCACGGTGGTCCTGGCGGTGGACCGCACGCGGACGGATGCGGTCATCACCGGCTGGAACAGCCTTCGGGTGAACAAAATCCCCGTGGGTATGAGCAGTTTTTCTGTGGTCCGCAACATGCTGGCCATGGGTGCCCTGTCCTACGGACTGGACCAGAAGGAGCCCTCCAAGCGAGAAGCCCTGGATTTTCTGGAACACCTCTGTCAGAACGGCGGCTTTGAACTGGACGGCTCAGACGCTCCTATTCTGATTTGTCTGGACTACGAAGCCGCGGCGTGGAATCGAGATGGCGGAACTTACGAGATCATTGTACCGGTGGAAGGAACCCTGTCCTACCGCATGGGGCTATTGTCCGATGTTCCACTGACCCTGAACCCGGGACTGGATGAAGCCCTTCTCGCTGCGGGCCTGCCCCTGGCGGGCGGGAAGAGACCGGCTGACTTTCCGGAGGATTACCGGTCGGCCCGCACCCTGGGCGAGGAGGAGTACGACCGGTTTTTGGCCATCACCGGGGACAGCAGCCGGGATCTGCGCCGCCAGGTGTTCCACGCCCGGCTGTATACCACAGCCGACATGCGGGAGCATATCTTATCCGCCCTGCTGATCGTTGCCGCCGTATTGCTGTGGAAGGGAACGGTCTCCCACCGGATGATCCGTCGGGATATCCGCCGGGTGGCGGGCGCGCTTGGCTGGCTGATGGTTGGGTGGCTGCTGCTGCGCCTGTTCAAATACCAGCTGCCGCAGGAAGGTGCCCTGTGCCGGATGTGCTGGTACGGCTACTATCTCTTTCAGCTGGCCCTGCCGGTGGCGCTGCTGTATCTGACCGTGATTCTGGACCGGCCAGAGGGGGAAAAACGGCTGCACCGTCCCCTGTGCCCGCCTCTTGTGGTATATGTTCTCTCGGTGCTGCTGGTGATGACCAACGACCTCCACCAGCTAGTATTTCGCTTCACGTCGGGCGGGAACTGGGCCTCAGATTACCATTACGGCCCTGGATATTGGATCATAATGGCCTTCTCTCTCCTGTTTCTGATATCCGCTCTTTGGAACCTGCTTTGCAAAGGGCGCAGGAGCCCCGGCGGGAGAGGCAGTATCCTCCCGCTGCTGTTCTGCGCGGGCTTGCTGGTCTACCTGGCCGCCTATATCAAGCGGGTGCCGCTGGCCTGGGAGAGCGACCTCACTGTCAATATCTGTATCCTGTCGGTCCTGTTTTTTGAAGCGGTGCTCCATACAGGAATGATCCCGGTGAATATCCAATATCAGCGCCTGTTTACGTCCGCTCCCATCAGCCTGACGCTGCTGGACGAGGATGGCCGCACCGTTCTATCCTCTCCCGGTACCCGTCCCATTTCCCGCTCCGTCTGGAAGCGGCTGCACACGGACATACAGCAGCCCCTGCTGCGGGACAGGGATACCCAGTTCCATGCCGTGCCCATCCGCGGCGGTATGGCGGTGTGGCAGGAGGACCTGTCCCAGATCAACCGGCTGCGCAGGGAGATCCAGGATGTGCAGACCCGTCTGGAGGCCGCCAACGCCCTGCTGCGGGAGGAGGGTGAGGTGAAAAAGCGCCTGCTGGCCGCCCAGACCAACCAGGCTCTGTTTGAACAGCTGGACCGGGACATGGAGAGCCGCATTGCGTCCCTGGCAAGTCTCATCGAGACCCTGCCGGAGGCAGAGCACCCCGGCAGCCTGACCGCTTACATTACCCTGTGCCTGTGTCACATCAAGCGCAGATGCAACCTCTTTTTCCTGGCTCGCCAGGGGGAATCCCTCCCCGGCGATGAGTTGGGCATGTATCTGGACGAGTTGGCGGAACTGGGGCGCTACGTGGGGCTGAAAACGCTGATCCGCTGCGGAGAGATGAACGGGCTGTCGATCCGCGGCGCGGCGCTGTGCTATGACTTTGCCTTTGAGTCCATGTCCTGGACCCTGCGGGAGGAGGCCTCCCCACTGATGGGTTACCTGGAAATAGAGGGTACCCAACTGGTGTTCCGATTCCTTCCCGGCGGGGATCCCGGGCGGTGGCAGTTTTCCCGGGAGTTGACGGCTGCGGTTTCCGCTCTGGGCGGGGAAATTGTCTGCAAGGATCTGGACGATGCTTATGGGATCTGTTTGACAGTACCTCTGGGAGGTGAATCCTGTGGCTGAATTTTATCGTTTCCCCCAATGGATACTGACTGCATTGGTCATGATTGTGGCGGTGTGCATTGCACTGCAGACCCTGGCCATCTCATACAGCTTTCGCCGCTTGCCGGCCGGCTGGGCGCGTAAGGTAGAAAATGGCATGGAGTGTGCCGTTCTGGCGGCGCTGTTCTTCTTCGCCGCCCTTCTGGGGCAGGTGCAGTACGGGCTGTACGGCAGTTTTCTGCTGCCCAGCGCCTACGGCAATGCCCGGCAGGTGGTCTTTCTGCTGGGCGCGGTGCTGGGCGCTACCGCCGCCGTGGGCACGGAGCTGATCTGGCCTTTCTTCGTCATCGGTGGGATGGCGGTCCTGCTCCCCTTGACCGAGGCGATCACCGGGGCCGCCTATCCCTTCTTTTTCCTGGCCGCTCTTTTGTATTTTCTCGTCCGCAGCGTACATATCTGCCTACTGCGCCGGCGGGAACTCTATACCCAGATCTCCTCCATATCCATCAAGGAGGCCATCGACACCCTGCATACCGGGCTGCTGTTCTTCCGACAATCGGGGGAACCCCTGCTGTGTAACCGCCGGATGGACGCCCTGGCCCGGCAACTCACCGGGCAGCCCCTTCGCAGCGGCCTGGAATTCCAGCGGCATCTGGAGAGCGGGGAACTCCAGTGCGGCTGTGTCCGGGAGGTGCTGGGGGATCAGCAGGTGTTCCGCCTCTCCGATGCCTCCGTGTGGAGCATTTCTGCCCACGCCATCCCCATGGGGCGGCGCACCTGCATACTGCTCACAGCAGACAACGTCACAGCGCATTGGGACGCGGTGACGCTGCTGGCCCGGCAGAACGAAACTCTGAAAAAGCGGGGACAAGAACTGCGCCATACCATCGAGCAGCTCCAGGCCATCTGCGAGGCGGAGGAGATTGCCCGGAGCAAAGGACGGGTCCACGACCTGCTGGGCCAGCGTATCAGCCTGCTGCTCCGTGCCCTGCGGGACGGCCAGCAGCCGGACGAGGCGCTGCTGATGGACTTTGCCCGCAGCCTCCCCACAGCTCTACGGGAGGATAGCACACCTACCCCTGCCCGCCGTCTGGCGCTGCTGCGGGAGACCTTTCAGGGCATGGATGTGTCGGTGGAGGTCCGGGGGGCGCTGCCAGAGGACCAGGCGGTGGCAGATGCCTTTGCGGAAATCGCCGTGGAGTGCGTCACCAACGCGGTACGCCACGGCTACGCCACCCGCATCCAGTTCCACTTGTTCCACAACGACTGCTGGCACATGACGGTCACCGACAACGGGCTTCCTCCCGCCGGATCCATCCGGGAGGGAGGCGGCATCGGCGGGATGCGCCGCCGCATGGCCCGGCTGGGAGGCAGCATGGAGCTCTACACCTCCCCCCGGTTCCGCATTGAACTCTCTGTTCCAAAGGAGGCTGAGCGAACATGGCTAAAGTGCTGATCGTGGAGGACCACGCATCTATGCGGGAGTCCCTGACCACGGCGCTGACGGCTGCGGGAGACTTTTCTGTGGTAGGAGAAGTGCCCAATGCCGACTACGCCCTTGATTTCTGTCGCCACCTGCACCCCGACCTGGTGCTGATGGACGTCTGCACCGAGGGGGGCGCCTCCGGATTGAAGGCAGTGGAGGACATCCGCAAGTCCGATGAAGAGATCAAGATCATCGTTATGACCGCCTTTGACGAGATCACCTACATCCCCCGGGCCAAAGCCGCCGGGGCCAACGGCTTTATTTATAAAAGCCGCAGCCTGAACGATTTTCTGGAGGTGGCCCGGGCGGTGATGGCGGGGGGCAGCAGCTTTCCGGAGCCAAAGACCATCCCACTGCCTCAGGGGGAGGCCCCACTGACTGACCGGGAGATGGAGGTGCTCCGGCTGATGTGCAAGCATATGACCACAAAAGAGATCGCTCAGGAGCTGTTCATCAGTGAGAACACCGTGAAGTACCACAAGATGAATATGCTGGGTAAGACCGGCTTTTCCAAGGCGGTGGATCTGGCCTTCTATATGATCTC
>CATZYY010000071.1 GCA_958426425.1 uncultured Oscillospiraceae bacterium | reverse complement strand
CGAAGGGAACGTCCAGCCGGGCGCTGGCCTCCCGAGCCACCAGCTGACCCATGCGGGTCACCCGGAAGGCGGTCTTTTTCACCGTCTCCGCCACTACGTCAAAGGGCTGCCCCTTCACGCTCCCCAGGGCATGGTGGACCACGCCGGGGCCGGAGACGCCCACGTTGATGACCTTTTCCGCCTCGCCCGCGCCGTGGAAGGCACCGGCCATAAAGGGGTTGTCCTCCACGGCGTTGCAGAAAACCACCAGCTTGGCACAGCCCAAGCCGTCCCGGTCTGCGGTGGCGGCGGCGGTATCCTTGATGATGCGGCCCATGAGCGCCACGGCATCCATATTGATGCCGGCCCGGGTGGACCCCACATTGACGGAGGAACACACCAGCTCCGTCCGGGAAAGGGCTTCCGGAATGGACCGGATCAGCTTCTCGTCGGCACGGGTCATGCCCTTTTGCACCAGGGCGGAGTAGCCGCCGATAAAGTTGACACCGCAGGTCTTGGCCGCCCGGTCCAGGGCCAGGGCAAAGGGCACATAGTCCTCCGCCTCACTGGCAGCGGCCACCAGGGCCATGGGCGTTACGGAGATTCGCTTGTTGACGATGGGAATGCCGAACTCCCGCTCGATGTCCTCTCCCGTGCGGACCAGGTTCTCCGCGCTGCGGGTAATCTTGTCGTAGATCTTTTCGCAGGCGCACTTCGGGTCCGGGTCGCAGCAGCTGAGCAGAGAAATGCCCATGGTAATGGTGCGGATGTCCAGGTGCTGCTGGTCGATCATCTCAATGGTGGAGAGGATGTCCTTTTGATTGAGCATACATTGCCTCCAAAGCAAGCTCCCGCCGACGCGGGAGACCATTTGTATTTTTGCCGGAGCCCGCCGGCCCCTCAGGGACACATCGGCGGCACACTGCCGCCTCGCTTCCCCGAAATGCCGCCGGTGCAGTCCCGGCGCCGACCGGAAATGGGGCGCAGCCCTCTCCCGGCCTTTATCAGACCCGGTGCATGGCGTCGAAGATCTCCTCCCGCTGGATGCGGATGGAAATTTCCATTTTCTCACCCAGGGCCTCCAGCAGACCCCGCAGCTCCCCCACGGAGGCAGAGGACTTGCTGACATCCACGGCCATGACCATGGTAAAGGACCCCTGCAGAATGGTCTGGGAAATATCCAGGATATTGACGTTGTTTTCGGCCAGCAGGGCGCAGACGGCGGCAATGATGCCCACCTTGTCCTGCCCGACCACGGTGACGATGGCGTTCATAGTGTTCCTCCTTATGGGCCGGCCCTGAGGACTGGCCTCTTTTGCAGCATACCGGAGTATTATAGCACAGCAGCGGCAGCTTGTAAATCACCGTCTCGCCGGGTCAGTACATCCGGAACAGTCCCCAGGCCGGCGGGAGAAACGTCAGCAGCGCATATGCCGCTCCCAGCAGCAGGCACGCGATCAGCCAGAGTCTGGGGCGCCGGGTGCCGTCGGGGCCGAAGGCGATCCCTGCCGCCAAGGCCGCCGCCCATACCGCCAGACACAGCCGCCCGCTGCCTGCGACGGTCAGCACGGCCCAGTTTGCCGCCGTCGCACCCAGAGACGCCAGCACCACCGCCGGCAGGTCCCCACGGAAAGGCCGGGGTGCCCGGCCCAGGCGCCCCGTTGCGAGACAGGCTCCCAGCATGGGCCAATACACCAGCTTGCTCAGCTCCCAGGCACTGGCGCCCTGGGGCACCAGCACCGCCGCCGGGCCGCCCTGGACGGTATTGTGGAGCACAAGCAGCAAAAGCCCCAGCAGCACAGCTCCCAGATACCGCAGTGCCACCCGGTCAATGGAATCTCTCATGGCGCGCTCACCTCCCTTTACCTTATGCGGCGGAGAGGCCAGAAAGACCCATGGCAAAAAAGGACCGGGCCTTTTGGCCCGGTCCCTGTGCGCATTGGAGACAGCCGCGCTCAGATCTCGTCGAAGAACTTGGCGTGAATGGCCTTGACGGCCTTGTTCACATCCTCCTCGTCCAGCAGCACGGAAACTCGGATTTCGGAGGTGTTGATCATCTGGATGTTGATGCCGGCCTCATACAGCGCCTCAAACATCTTGGCGGCCACGCCGCAGTTGCTCATCAGACCAGCGCCCACGATGGAGACCTTGCCGATGCTGTCGTCGGTCTCGATATGGTCGAAGCGCAGGGCCTCCTTGTGCTCATTGAGGATCTGCTCTGCCTCGGTCAGGTCCTTCTTATGTACGGTGAAGGTGATGTCCTTGGTCTCTTCACGGCCAATGGACTGCAAAATCACGTCCACGTTGATATTGTGCTTGCTGAGCAGGTCAAAGACCTGAAAGGCGACGCCGGGGTTGTGCTGCAGTCCGATCAGCGCCACACGGGCGATGCTGGTGTCCTTAGCGACACCGGCGATATTGGTTTTTTCCACTTTGGTGACCTCCTTCACTTTCGTACCCGGCTTCCGTTCCAGGCTGGATACGACTTCCAAATTCACTCTGAACTTCTTGGCCAGCTCCACGCTGCGGTTGTGGAGGACCTGGGCGCCCTGGCTGGCCAGTTCCAGCATCTCGTCATAGGTGATCTCGTCCAGCTTGCGGGCGTTGGGCACGATGCGGGGATCGGTGGTATAGACGCCGTCCACATCGGTGTAGATCTGACACAGATCCGCCCGGAAAGCCGCCGCCAGGGCAACAGCGCTGGTGTCGGACCCGCCACGGCCCAGGGTGGTGACGTCGCCGCTGCGGTCCACGCCCTGGAAGCCGGTAACCAGCACGATCCGGTGCTGGTCCAGCTCCGACTGAATGCGCTCGGAATCGATCTTCTTAATCCGGGCGTCGGAGTGGACAGAGGTGGACTGGATGCCCACCTGCCATGCTGCAAGAGACACGCAGGGCAGGCCCATGGACTCCAGCGCCATGGCGCACAATGCCACGGAGATCTGCTCGCCGGTGGACAACAGCATATCCATCTCCCGCTTGGAGGCATTGGGATTGATCTCCTCCGCCTTGGCGATGAGATCGTCGGTGGTGTCGCCCTGGGCGGACAGGACCACGATCACATCGTTGCCCTTTAAATAGGTTTCCGCAATAATGCCGGCCACGTTTCGGATACGCTGGGCATCCTTCACGCTGCTGCCGCCGAATTTCTGTACGATCAAGCTCATAGCGTTTCCTCTTTTACCTGAAATTGTTTGCCGCCCCTATGCCAGTATACACACAAAGCGGCCGTTTGGGAATCAGCCCAGCACCCGCATGCAGGCCAGGACATTCAGCGACCTTGCCCGCAGGGCGGCATCCTCTCCGCTGACAGTATCCGTCAGGAAGGCGGTCTCACCGTCCTCACTGAGGACCTCCACCTGCCCGAAAGCCATGGCGGCGTCGGTGAGGCTGCCCTCAATGCGGAAGTAGTAGCGGGTGTGGAGCTCTCTGGGGTCCTGGAAGCCGGCGGTGTCGGCGTCCCAGCCGATCTCCTCCCGGCGGGGACTGGCCTGAAGGGCCTCCATCACATCCGCCACGCAGGCGGAGGCGGTGGGCAGCTCCCCGGCGCCCCGGCCGTAGAACATGACCTCACCGGTGGCGTTGCCCCGAACCACCACAGCGTTGTACACATCCTCCACGTTGGCCAAGGGATGCTCCTCCGGAATCAGATGGGGCGCCACGTAGGCGGTGCGCCCGCCGCCGGGCAGCCGCAGGCACCGGCCCAGCAGCTTTACCCGGTAGCCGGCCCGCTGGGCGATCCGCACATCCCGCAAAGACAGCTTGGAGATTCCCTCCATGGGCACCGCAGCAGGGTCCACCTGTCTGCCGAAGGCCAGATCCGCCAGAATGCAGATCTTGCGGCCGGCGTCAATGCCCTCCACGTCGGCGGTGGGGTCCGCCTCGGCGTAACCCTTGGCCTGGGCCTCCCGCAGGGCGTCGGTGAAGAAGGCGCCGGTGCGGACCATGCGGGTGAGGATATAGTTGCTGGTGCCGTTCAAAATGCCGTAGATCTCGTCAATGCGGTTGGCGGCCATGCACTGGGTCAGGGGATGCAGAATGGGAATGCCGCCGCCCACACTGGCCTCAAAGAGGTAGTTGACGTTCTTCTTTTTGGCCAGAGCCAGCAGCTCCGCGCCCTTTTCCGCCACCAACTGCTTGTTGGCAGTGACCACGTGCTTGCCGGCGTTCAAGGCCCGCTTGGTGTACTCGTAGGCCGCCTCCACTCCGCCGATGGTCTCCACCACCACACGGATGTCGTCGTCCTCCTCAATGCGGCGGAAATCGTCGGTCATCAGCTGACGGTAGGGACCGTCCTTGAAGCGCCGCACCAGAATGGCCTTCACCTGCAGGGGCTCGCCCAGCTTCCGCTCGATCTGCTTGGCGTTTTCCGACACCACCTTGGCAACGCCGGTTCCCACGGTGCCAAGGCCCATGATTGCAATTTGTATCATCTGCTTCTCCTTCCCGGTTAGCCAGCCAGCACCTCAAATTTCACCACGCCCTCCACCGCAGACACGTCAGCGAGCAGCTGCTCCAGGGTCTCCTCCATGCCGCTGGTCTCGGCAGAAATGGTGACGGCGGCACAGCCGTTGGTGGGGATGGATTGGTTGATGGTCAGGATGTTGGCGCCGGAGGTGGCAAACACCGACAGCACCCGGCTGAGGACGCCGGTGTTGTCCTTCAGCATCCCGTAGAAGGTGATGATGTGCTCTGACTTCATGTCGTTGAAGGGCTGGACAGAGTCCTTGTACTTGTAGAAAGCGCTGCGGCTGATGCCCGCCATGCGGGTGGCCGCGCCCACGGTGGCCGCCTCGCCGGTCTGCATCATCCGCTTGGCCTCGGCCACCTTTACAAAGATCTCCGGCAGCGCCTCCGCCGCCACGATGTAGTAACGGATCTCTCTTGCCATTTCGTCCGCCTCCCATGGTCAAATGTCTTTCAACGTCGTCCATCTTAACATACTTTTGTCGGCGATGCAACCGAAACGTCGAAAAAACTTTTGGGGAAAATGGGGAAACTGCAGGGGCATTTGTCCGCGGTTGGTGGGCAAAATGCCGGGAAAACGGGAGACAGCCCCAAAAAGGGGCCGTCTCCCGTGGAAATACCAGGTGTTTGCACAGGACGGTCAGCGGTCCGCCCGGTAGACGGCGGACATGCCCTTGTAGGTCTCGTAGCAGTCCAGCTTGGACACCACCTCGAAGGGGGCGTGCATACTGAGTACCGGCACGCCGGCGTCCAGAGTGGTGATGTTGCGGTTGGCCATATACATGGCCACAGTGCCGCCGCCGCCGGCGTCTACCTTGCCCAGCTCCGCGATCTGCCACACCACACCGGCCCTGTCGAAGAGCCCGCGGACATAGCCCACGGTCTCGGCGTCGGCGTCGGAGGCGCCGGACTTGCCCCGGGCGCCGGTATACTTGCAAAGGCCGATACCGTAGTTGAGGTAGGCGGCGTTGCGCTTTTCAAACACGTCGGCGTAGTTGGGATCGAAGGCGGCGGTCACATCGGCGCTGAGGCAGAAGGAGCCCTCGAAGCAGGCTCGCAGTGCCGCGCCCTGGGCATCGCACAGGTCCTCCATAAAGGTGTCGAAGGCGGCGGACTGCATGCCGGTGACGCCATCGGAGCCAATCTCCTCCTTGTCCGCCAGAACGCACACGGCGGTGCGCTCCGGGGTCTCCGCCAAGTCCAGCAGAGCCCGCAGGGCCGCGTAGCCGCAGACCCGGTCATCGTGGCCGTAGGCGCCGATCATGCTGCGGTCCAGTCCGATGTCGCAGGCGTCCACCGCCGGCACCGCCTCCAGCTCCGCGGAGGTGAAGTCGTCCTCGGTGATGCCGTACTTCTCGTGGAGCAGCTTCATCACCGCCAGCTTCACCCGGCCGGACTCCTCACTGTCCCCGATGGGGCAGCTGCCCAGCAGCAGGTTCAGCGTCTCGGCGGGCACTGCCTCGCCCAGGGGCTTCTTGTTCTGCTCCATGCCCAGGTGAGGCAGCAGGTCCGTAATCACCAGCTTGGGCTCACCGGGCTCGGCGCCGATGTGGACGGGGACACTGGTGCCGTCGGTCAAGGCCACCACGCCGTGGAGCTCCATGGGGATGGTGACCCAGTGGTACTTGCGGATACCGCCGTAGTAATGGGTCTTGAAATAGGCCAGCTCCCCGTCCTCGTAGAGGGGATTGGGCTTGAGGTCCAGGCGGGGAGAGTCGATGTGGGCCGCCGCAATCTGGGCGCCCTTTTCCAGAGGCGCCTTACCGATGTGGGCCAGCAGCACCGCCTTGCCCCGGTTGCAGCGGTACACCTTGTCGCCGGGGGTCAGGGCCTGTCCCCGCTCATAGGGCCGGTAGCCGGCCGCCTCCGCCAGACGGATCACCTCCGCGGCGCACAGCCGCTCGGTCTTGCCGGCATCCAGAAAGGCCTTGTAGTCGGCGCAGTAGGCCTCCATGGCCGCCCGGTCGGCGTCGCTCATCCGGTCGTAGCCGTTTTTCCGGCGGGTCAGCAGCTGTTCCTTCAGCTGTTTGAATTCACTCTTTTCCATGGGCTTTTTCCTCCTTAATGGTCTCAATGAGCCGCTGGAAGAAGCGCTTTGCCTCCGCCTCGAAGGCCTCGGCGCTCTCAGCGGCGTTGTTCAGCTCCAGATCGCACCGCTCCCGGTAATACTCGTCGGGCTTCTGTGCGGAGATCCGCAGCCGGGCATACTGCTCGGAGATGTTGTCCCGGGCCATGATCCGGCGGACCCGCAGCTCCAGCGGCGCCGTCAGGGCGATGGTCCGGTCGCACAGCTGGTCCAGCCCCCCCTCCAGCAGGCTGATGGCGTCGATGGCCACCAGGCCGCCGGGATTGGCCACCAGGCGGCGGCGCAGCTCCGGCTCCATATAGCGGAAGACGATACCGTTGAGCCGCTCCAGCCGCTCTTTACTGGCAAAGACCTCCTGCCCCAGCCGCTGCCGGTCCAGCCGGCCATCGGCGGCGAAGACGCCGGGGAAGGCGTTGCCGATCTCCTGCCGCAGGTCCTGATTGGCGTCCAGCATCTGGTGGTACAGGGCGTCGCAGTCGATGGTCTCCGCCCCCAGGGACTCCAGGGCCCGCAGGGCGCTGGTCTTGCCGGCGCCGGTGCCGCCGGTCAGTCCCAGCACCACCGGCTCCGCCTCTGTCTCCAGCACATGGAAGCCGGCGGCCTTTTTCAGCCGGTTGCCGATGGCAAGGCCCAGCCCCCGGTTGTCGGGGCATTGGGCGTAGATCTCCGTGACGGCGGAGCCGTCAAAGGAACGCAGGGCGTCAAAGACCCGCTGGGCCTGCACCTGCTTGTCGGCGGCGGGACCCAGGGTCCGAACCACCTGGTCCGGGAACAGCCCGGCAAACTCGTCAAAGCAGATGACGCCGGAACCCGGACCCACCCGCTGGGCGATGACCTGAGCGGAGCGCTCCGGTTTGCCGGTGACCACGGTGACCGGCGCCTTGGGGGCGTAATGGCGGTACTTCATACCCGGGGCCCGGGGCTTTTCCCCCTCTCCCAGGGTTCCGGTAACGGCCCGGTCCACCTCGACCTTGCCGATGAGGCGCTCCAGCTCTTCCAGCGGCAGTCCGCCGGGCCGCAGCAGACGGGGCGGGTCGCAGGTCAGGTCCAAAATCGTGGACTCCACGCCCACGGAGCAGGGCCCGCCGTCCACCACACCGGCAATCTTGCCGTTCATATCCTCCAGCACGTCCTGGGCCGTGGTGCAGCTGGGCCGGCCGGAGGTGTTGGCGCTGGGGGCCGCGATGGGCACCCCGGCCTCCCGGATGATGGCCAGAGTCACGGGGTGATTGGGGCAGCGGACGCCCACCGTATCCAGCCCGGCGGTGGTCTCGTCCGGGATGATGGGATTCCGCTTTAAAATCATGGTCAGGGGGCCCGGCCAGAACTTCCTGGCCAGCACGTAGGCCAGGGGCGGTACATCCACGCAGTACCGGGCCAGCCACTGCTGCCCCGTGACGTGGATGATGAGGGGGTTGTCCTGGGGACGGCCCTTGGCCTCAAAGATACGGCGGACCGCGTCGCCGTCCAGCGCGTTGGCGCCCAGGCCGTAGACCGTCTCCGTGGGGATGCCCAGAAGGCCGCCCTCCCGGAGAATCTTTGCCGCAGAAAAGATCTTGTCGTCAATGGCCTTTTGCTGGCCCTTGGTATCCCGCAGATCAAAATACAGTGTGTGCATACGCTTCGCCTCTATCTCTCTGAACTCCGGAGGCCGCCGGCCTCCGGTCTTTCCAACATGTCCTGTTCATTCCGCTCCGGCGCCCCTTTCCAGCTGCTCCGCCCGGTGGGCGGTAACCAGGGCGTCGATCAATTCATCCAGATCCCCATCCAAAATGGCCTTCAGATTGAAATATTTCTCCTCTCCTCCCAGGCGGTGTTCCACCACCTGTCCCTGGAAAAAGCGGTAGGTGCGGATCTTCTCGCTGCGGGCGCCGCTGCCCACCTGACTGCGCCGCTCCGCGGCGGTGGCCTGGGCCTGCTTCTGCCGCTCCAGGTCGTAGAGCCGGGAGCGCAGCACCTTCATGGCCTTGTCCCTGTTCTTGTACTGACTGCGCTCGTCCTGGCACTCCACCACCAGCCCCGTGGGCAGGTGTGTGATGCGGATGGCGGACTCGGTCTTGTTGACGTGCTGTCCGCCGGCGCCGGAGGAGCGATAGGTGTCGATCTGCAGGTCCTTGGGGTCGATGGTCACATCCGCCTCCTCCGCCTCCGGCAGCACTGCCACGGTGGCGGTGCTGGTGTGGATGCGGCCGCCGGACTCCGTCACCGGCACCCGTTTGACCTGGTGGACGCCGCTTTCAAACTTCATACGGGACCAGACGTCCTCTCCCTCAATCAGGATGCTGCACTCCCGCACGCCGCCCAGCTCCGTCTCGTTCCGGTTCACCACTTCCAGCTTCCAACCCCGGCGGCGGGCATACATGTCGTACATGCGGCACAGCTCCCCTGCGAACAGGGCCGCCTCCTCTCCGCCCACACCGCTGCGCACTTCCAAAATTGCGCCGCGGCCGTCGTCGGGGTCCCTGGGCAGCAGCAGAATCCGCAGCTCCTCCCGCAGCCGCTCCAGCTCCGCCTGGGCGGCGGTCAGTTCCTCCCTGGCAGCCTCCCGCAGATCCGGGTCGGCAAGCATCTCCTCCGCCCCGGCCCGGTCGGACTCTGCCCGGCACCAGGCCTTCCAGGCCCGGGCCACCGGCTCCAGCTCCTTCCGCTCCCGGTTGAGCGTCCGGAGCTTGTCCGGGTCGCCGTAAATGGCGGGGTCCGCCAGCTGTGCCTCCACATCCTCATATCGCAGGGCAATGGCCTTCACTTTTTCCAGCATGAAACCGCTCCTCTCCTGTGATTTTCAGAAAAGGGCGTTCCTACCGCTCCTTCGACAGCAGCTCCCGGGCCTGACGGAGGAACTCCTCCTGCCAGAAGGCCCGGCCCACATCCCCGCTGCGCAGGGACACCGCCGCCAAATGTCCGGCGGGTACATACAGGTCCATCTGCCGGTAGACCTCCCGGTACTTGCTCTTGCTGCTGCGGGTAATCACATAGGCCACACGCCTGAGCTGCTGTCCGTAGTCCTTCAGAAAGGACCGCACAACGGCGCTGCACCGTCCGGCCCACACCGGCGTGCCCAGGATCACCAGACGGTAATCCCCCAGGGGCCGCTCCGTCCGGAAGGCCGCCACCGGCTCCGGGTCCCGGCTCATGGCGTCCCGGCCGCAGCGCAGCCAGCCCCGCCAGCCGCCGCGGTCCACGCCGTCGGTCAGCTCCAGCGTCTCGGCGTCCAGGGCGGCGGCAATCTCCTCCATGGCCTTCTTGGTGTTCCCCGTACGGGAGTAATAGATACACAATACGTCTTTCATGGGTTCCTCCGTATGCTCTTGCTCAGTCCAGCAGGAAGCTCTTTACCATGGCAAAGGCCTCCCGCAGATAGTAATTGACCTCCAGATGGGCCCAGGGCAGCTCCGCCGGAATGCCCACGGCGTCGCCGTAGCCGTTACGGGCCGCCAGCAGCTTGGCCCGGGCGATGTGGAAGTCATTGGTGACCACCGCCACCGTGTCGGCGGAAGGGTCCACACCGGCCTCCTTCAACAATTCCCGGGAAAAGGCAAAATTCTCCGCCGTGTTGGAGGCGGCTTCCTCCAGAATCAGGCGGTCGGCGTCAATGCCCCGCTCCGTCAGGTAGTCATACATGCACGCCGCCTCGGTGATCTCCTCACCGTAGCCCTGTCCGCCGGTCAGCACCGCCGGAATGTCCGGGTGGGCCGTCAGGTAGACCGCCGCCGCGTCCAGCCGGGTCCGCAGGGATAGAGAGGGCTGTGTTCCGTTGACACCCGCGCCCAGCACGATCACCGCCCCGGCGCTCTCAGCAGGCGGCTCTTTTCCGCCCTCGTGGATGACACAGACCTCGATTATCGCCAGCGGGATCAGCACCAGCGCCAGCGCCGCCCGAAATACAAGTTGACACCGCCAGCCGATTCTGGACCGGCGGGCCCAGCGGCCCAAGTACACCTCCGCCAGCAGCACCGCCGCCAACGCCAGCAGCAAAAAGCCGGAAAAGCGCATGCCCAGAGGCCGAATCAAAATCAGCGCCAGTCCCGGCAGCGCGGGCAGGGCCGCCAGACAGGGCAGCAGCCGCCCAAGCCTCCGTCCCCGATAGGATGCCACCACAGGCACCGGGGCCCGTCTAGCCCTCTGCCTCCTCACTGAGCTGCTCCCACCTTTCGTACAATGCGTCCAGTTCCGTCTGGGCCGCCTCTTTTTCATTTACCAGCTCGTTTAACTTTTCATAGTCGCAGGCGGCGGCCTCCATGTCCGCCTCCAGGGCGGCAATCCGCTCCTCCGCCTTGGCGATGTCCCGCTCGCAGATGGTCAGCTGCCGCCGGGCGGCCTGCTGGGCCTTGTTGCCCCGCTGGGGCCGCTCGGTGACGGTCTTTTTCTCCACAGGCTTCGGCGTTTCCTGCTTCTCCGCCTCCTCCTGGGCCTTCACCTGCCGGTACTGGGCAAAGCCCATGGGATAGTCGGTGATGGTGCCGTCCGCCACCTCCCAGATGCGGGTGGCAAAACGGTTGATGAAGTAGCGGTCGTGGGAGACAAACAGCAGCGTGCCGTCATAGGCCTCCACCGCCTCCTCAATCCACTCCCGGGAGTCGATATCCAGGTGGTTGGTGGGCTCGTCCAGAATCAAAAAGTTGATCTCGTCGTCCATCAGCATGCAAAGCCGCAGTCGGCTCTGCTCCCCGCCGGAGAGGACCGACACAGGCTTGAACACATCCTCCCCCCGGAAGTCGTAGGCCGCCAGCCGGTTTCGGGCCGACTGGGCGGAGAGGCCCCGCTTGGCAGCCATCATATTCTCCACCAGGTTCCAGTCCGGGTGGTCGAATTCCACCACCTGTGGCAAATACGCCTCCTTTACCTGGGGGCCGGTGCGGATGCGGCCGTCGTCGGGGTACAGCTCCCCCACGATCATCTTGATGAGGGTGGTCTTGCCGGTGCCGTTGTCGCCGATGAGGCCGATGCGCTCGCCCCCCTCCACCCGGAGGGTGATGCCGTCAAACAGGTGCTTGTCCCCGTAGCCCTTGGACAGGTTCCGGATAGACAGCACCTCGTCGCCGCGGAACTCGGCGGCGTTGAAGCGGGCGTCCATC
>CATZYY010000070.1 GCA_958426425.1 uncultured Oscillospiraceae bacterium | reverse complement strand
GGGAGGACCAGCGCATCGCGCTGGTCCTCCCATTTTTTATATGTATCATGTGACCGCCAAGCCGCTCTTTTCCAGCTTCTTTTCCCAAAGCATGACTCCGTCCCCTCCGTAAGCCGTCAAGGTATAGGAGAGCTGTCGGGGCCAGCGGCTGCGGAAGGTCCCCGCCGGGCCCGGCGACCCCACCGGCTCCACCGGAAGGGAGAATACCCCCGGTGAAATGGACTCCCCCTCGGCGGTGTACACCCCGTCCACAGTCCCGTCCAGATCGCCATCCACCCGGATCTCCGCCTCTATGCGGATGGCCTCTCCCGTGTCTCCCAGGATCAGCAGCCGGTCCTCTCCTCCGACGCCCAGGCAGAGAATGCCCTCGGTGGGGACGTACAGCTGTGCGACGCCGGCGGCCTGCCAGAAAAGTCCTGAGCGGTAGACCGGAGCCTCCAGAAAGCAGTCCCCGCACCGCAGGTACATGTATTTGGAGCCTCCTGCCCGGTCCACATAGAGAATCTCCGGATCGGAGAGCAGGTTTTCCCGGGCGATCTGCCGGGCCAGCATGGCCTGGTTCCAGGCGGGAAAGCCCAGCATGGCCCAGACCGTCCCCGCCAGCAGGCAGGATAGAAGAAAATTCCGCACAATGCGGACCTTGCGGTTGGTCAGCCGTTTTACCCGCCTCATGACGCTCCCTCCCACATGATCCGGAAAGCCCAGTGGTTGTCCCCATAGGGAAAGGACAGCTCTGCCCACTCCACGGGCTCATCGGTGGTCATGGTCAGATTCAGATACCACCCGCCCAGGTCCCGGCTGTCCTCCAGACGGTAGCTGTCCGCGTCATCGGAGACGGGAAAGGCGTTGGAGGCCGCTGAAATGGAAAACCAGTTGTCCGTCTCCTCATAGGGAAAGGGGTTGTATTTGTCATTGGAAAACAGGACCCCGCCGCTGCCCGTCAGAACCAGGTCGTCCAGAACGTCCTCCGGCAGATCGTACCACAGGTGCTCCGGCTCCAACCGCAGCAGGCACTCGCCCCGGTAAAATGTATCGTGGTACTGCCACCACTGCCCCTCCAACAGGGAGAGGGTGTAGCCAGGCAGCTCCGCGCTCTGGGCCTCCAGCGTTCCCATGGAACGCCAGACGGTGACGCCCTCCTGCTCATTGAGGGCGGAATAGCTGCCCGCGATGGCCTGGTATCCGCCTGGGTCCTCCGGGGGAAAGAGCGTGTTTTTCACCATGTGGAAGAAGGAGCCCGTTCCAGGCAGGGACAGCAGGCACGCCATCACTGTCAAGATAAGCACTGCCCGGCTGGCTATCCACAGCCACCCCAGCCAGGGCTTATGTACCCGGTCCAGGGCCCGGCCAATTTCCTCCGGGTCGCCCATAGCCGCCAGGGCCCGCTGCTCCGCCAGCTTCCAGTCGTAGCCCACCCGCTCCAGGTCCCGCACGTGGTCCTGGTAGTGGGCCGTCAGTTCCCGCTGGATGGCTCCGCGGTCCGGCCGGAACCGCACCTGTCGGGTCACGGTGTCGCACCACCGGCCAAATTCCGTCACGGACCGCACCTCCTTCCAAACAACATAGATTATCTATGATTATAATACATAGATTTTCGATATCTGTCAAGGAGTTTCCCGCCTGCCTGGGCCGATACAGGGCTGGTATTCACAGTTCCGTGCATAAAACTGACCTTTACGGCGGAAACTGTTTCCAGATTCATAAAACGGGAGGAACAACGATGTCTGTAGACTTTGCCAACAGCGAGACGCTGAAAAACCTCATGCGGGCTTTTGCCGGAGAGAGCCAGGCCCGCAACCGCTACACCTTCGCCGCCGCCCAGTGCCGCCGGCAAAATCTCCATGTACTGGAAGCAGTGTTTCAGTTTACCGCCAACCAGGAAAAGGAGCACGCGGAGATTTTTTACCAGCATATGCAGCCCTTTGCGGGCGGTACCGTCCAGATTGACGGCGGCTATCCGGTGGACCTGACGGAGGACACGGTGACGCTGCTGCGCCGGGCCCACCACGGAGAGTACCAGGAGCACCAGGAGGTATATCCGGCCTTTGCGGAGATTGCCCGACAGGAGGGGTTTGAAAAAATCGCCGCCTCCTTTCAGCTGATCGCCGCCATTGAAAAGACCCACGGAGATCGGTTCGGGGCCCTGGCGGATCTGCTGGAGCAGGGAAAGCTGTTTTCCGGACAGGCGGAACAGGGCTGGCTCTGCCTCAACTGCGGACACATCCATCAGGGGCCCGCCGCGCCAGCGGTTTGTCCGGTCTGCGGCCATAACCAGGGATTCTTCCTTCGGCTGGAGAATGCACCCTTCGGCATTCCCGGCGGCAGCTGTTGAGCGTGCATATATTCATTGTAATATTCGCTCTGCATTCACGCCTTCTTGTGACGATTCACAAAGAAGGCGTGCTATTTTTTATTTTTGCCGGACTTTTTCCCGAAAGATTGCTAAAATTCCAAATATTTATTCACTTTCGAGTGGAAAAGCATTGACAAGCCTCCGGGGAAGTGATAAGGTAGGCGTGTTCCTTAAGGGGTGCAGCCCCGGGAAAATTGCAAAACGCCCCGCTGCTTGCGGGAGCTTATGAAAAGAAGGAAGAATCACGTCATGAAGAAGTTATTTGCTTTGCTGCTGACTCTGGCCATGGTGCTGAGTCTGGCTGCCTGCGGCGGCGACAGCTCTGACACTGCCGAGGAGACCACCGACGACACCCAGACCGAGGAGACCACCGACACCGAGTCCACCGGCGACGCCGCCTTCACCACCGTGGAGGAGGGCAAGCTCATCATGAGCACCAACGCCGCCTTCCCTCCCTATGAGATGACTGACGACACCGGCGCTGTTGTGGGCATCGACGCCGACATCGCCGCCGCCATTGCCGAGAAGCTGGGCCTGGAGCTCCAGATCGACGACATGGACTTTGACTCCGCCCTCCTGGCCGTCCAGCAGGGCAAGAGCGACATGGTCATGGCCGGCGTGTCCATCACCGACGACCGCCTGCTGGTCATGGACTTCACCGACAGCTATGCCACTGGCGTGCAGGTGGTCATCGTCAAGGAGGGCTCCGATGTGACCCTGGACAACCTGGGCGAGAAGATGATCGGCACCCAGCGCGGCACCACCGGCAACGTCTACGCCTCCTATCCTCCTGAGGACGGCGGCTACGGCGAGGACCATGTGGTGGCCTATGACAACGGCATCACCGCTGTCCAGGCCCTGATGAACGGACAGGTGGACTGCGTCATCATCGACAACGGCCCCGCTCAGGAGTTTGTCAATGCCAATCCCGGCCTGACCATTCTGGAGACCCCCTGGGTGGAGGAGTCTTACGCCATCGGTCTGACCAAGGGCAACACCGCGCTGAATGAGGCCATCACCAATGCCCTGAACGAGCTGATCGCTGACGGCACGGTTCAGTCCATCATCGACAGCTATATCTCCGCCGAGTAATTCGGACGGCTGCAAATGAAAAAGGGCGGCTCCTGCCGCCCTTTTTTCCGCATTTTCCCAACTGAGACAGAAAGAGAGAGGTGATCCCTGTGGACCTGGCAGCCTATTATGAACTGTGGAAGCCCATGATCGCCGGCGGTGCAGACCTGGCCTGGTGGCAGGAGTTTTTTGTCAAGTTCTACCAGGCATTTTTGGAGGCGGATCGCTGGAAGCAATACTTAAGCGGCGTAGGCACCACCCTGGTGACCACCGCCCTGGCCCTTGCCATCGGCATTGCCCTGGGCGTGTTGGTAGCCATGATCCGTACAGCCCACGATCAGCAGCGCCCCGGCATCCACAATCCCGCCTTGGGTATTGCCAATGCCGTGGCTAAGGTTTATGTCACCATCATCCGGGGAACTCCCATGATGGTGCAGCTGCTGATTATGGGCCTGGTGATCTTCAAGTCCAGCCGCAACTTCACCGCCGTGGGCGCCCTGACCCTGGGCATCAACTCCGGCGCCTACGTGGCGGAGATCATCCGGGGCGGTCTCATGAGCCTGGACCCCGGACAGATGGAGGCCGGCCGGTCTCTGGGCCTGGGATATCTGGACACCATGCGCTTTATTGTGATTCCGCAGGCCTTCAAGGCCATTCTGCCGGCTCTGGGCAACGAGTTCATTATTTTGCTGAAGGATACCTCTCTCATTACCTGCATCGGCGGCAAGGAGCTGCTCTATGCCGCCCAGGGCATTTACGGCCGCACCTATGAGGCCATGTTCCCCCTGATCGGCACCGCCTGCATCTACCTGGTACTGGTCATGGTGTTTTCCTGGCTCCAGGGCAAGCTGGAAAGGAGGCTGCGTCAAAGTGATCGACGTTAAAAACCTCTCCAAGTCCTTTGGGGACCATCTGGTGCTGGACAATTTGACCCAGCACATCTACCCCGGGGAAAAGGTGGTCATCATCGGGCCCTCTGGCTCCGGCAAGTCCACCTTCCTGCGGTGTTTGAACCTGTTGGAGATCCCCACCGCCGGCACCATCACCTTCCAGGGCCATGAGATCACCGACCCCAAGGCCAACATCGATCAGCTGCGCCAGCAGATGGGCATGGTGTTCCAGCACTTCAACCTGTTCCCCAACATGACCATCCGGAAAAATATCACCCTGGCCCCGGTGCGCACCAAGCTCATGGGCCAGGCCGAGGCTGACGACACCGCCACCGCTCTTTTGCGGCGGGTAGGGCTGGAGGAAAAGGCCGACGCCTACCCCGCTCAGCTCTCCGGCGGTCAGAAGCAGCGCATCGCCATTGTGCGGGCCTTGGCTATGCGGCCCAAGGTGATGCTCTTTGATGAGCCCACCTCTGCCCTGGACCCGGAAATGGTGGGCGAGGTGCTGGACGTTATGAAGGAACTGGCCCGGGACGGTATGACCATGGTGGTGGTGACCCATGAGATGGGCTTTGCCCGGGAGGTTGGCAGCCGGGTGCTGTTCATGGATGAGGGCCATATTCTGGAGGAGGCCGAACCTATGGAACTGTTCAGCCATCCGAAAAATCCCCGCCTTCAGGATTTCCTCAGCAAGGTGCTCTGAGTGTTCAGGGGACCCGCGAAAACCGCGGGTCCCTTATTTTTTGCGCTTTTTTGCGGAGAGTTTGCGTCAATTTTGCGAAGGTGTCGGGAATTTCCAAAAAATTGCTAAAATTTTTTCTTATAACCAAAAAATTTGTTTGCTTTTATAAAAATTCATGTTATGATAGAATTGATTTTGGAAAACCTCATCATTTTGCCTGCCCGAAAGGAGTCCTGACTATGGATCGCCCCGCCACCGGCCGGGAACTGCTGTTTCAGTTCCACGGCGTCCCTCCCATCGGCACCTCCATTTCCCTGGCACTGCAGCATCTGGTAGCCATGATCGTGGGCTGCGTCACGCCCCCCATCATGATTGCCAGCGCCATTGGCTTGTCCCTCTCCGATCAGGTTTTGCTGATCCAGGCTTCTCTGGTCATGTCCGCTGTATGTACGCTGCTGCAGCTCTACCCCATTGGCGGGCGGTTCGGCGCGGGCCTGCCGGTGATTCTGGGCGTCAGCTTTGCCTATGTGCCCAGTATGCAGGCCATTGCCGCCAGCGGCGGCGGTGTGGCGGCCATTGCCGGCGCTATGATCGTGGGCGGCATTGTAGCCATTATCGTTGGCCTCTTCGTCAAGAAAATCCGGCTGCTGTTTCCGCCGGTCATCACCGGCACGGTGGTGTTTACCATCGGCCTGTCCCTGTACCCCACCGCCATCAACTATATGGCCGGCGGTGCCGCCAATACTCTGGAGTCCATCACCGCCAAGGGCCTGCCGGAGGCGCTGGTGTACGGCTCCTGGCAGAACTGGCTGATTGCCGCCCTGACCCTGACCGCAGTGTTGGTGCTGAACAACAAGGCCAAGGGATTGTGCCGCCTGGCCTCCATTTTGATCGGCATGCTGTTTGGCTATGTGGTGGCCCTGTGCTTCGGCATGGTCAGCTTTGCGGATGTGGGTGACGCCGCTTGGTTCTCCCTGCCCCGGTTTATGCACTTCGGTGTGACCTTCGACCTGTCCTCCTGCATTGCCATCGGACTGCTGTTTGCCATCAACTCCATTCAGGCCATCGGCGACTTTACCGCCACTACGGTGGGCGGCATGAATCGGGAGCCTACCGACCGGGAGCTCCAGGGCGGCATCATCGCCTACGGCGCCTCCAATATTCTCACGGCGCTGTTCGGCGGCCTGCCTACCGCTACATATTCTCAGAACGTGGGCATTGTCACCACCAATAAGGTGGTCAACCGGACGGTCTTCGCTCTGACCGGCGCCTTTTTGCTGCTGGCGGGCCTGTCTCCCAAGTTTGCCGCTGTTCTGACCACGATCCCGCAGTGCGTGCTGGGCGGCGCCACGGTGACGGTGTTCTCCACCATTGCCATGACCGGCATGAAGCTGATTGCCTCTCAGGATCTCACGGCCCGGAACACCACCATTGTAGGCCTTTCCGCCGCCCTGGGCGTGGGCATCTCCCAGGCCGCCGGGGCGTTGAACCAGTTCCCCGACAGCTTTACCATGATTTTCGGCAAGTCTCCCGTGGTGGTGGCTACCATCATGGCGGTGCTGCTGAACCTGATTCTGCCCAAAGAGAGCAAGGAGAGCAAGCATTAAGACCTCTTTTTCGTATCGCAAAGCGGCGCCGCCCATTGGGCGGCGCCGCTTTGCGATTATTGTTGAGGGGATTCCAGAAGGGCCATGCTTTTTCGGAACAGAATCCAGAACATGGTGGCTGTGGTACAAACAGCCAGAACGTCCGCCACCGGCTCTGCCAGGAAGACGGCAAAGGCCTTGTCGGCAAAGAAATTGGGCAGGATATAAATAAGGGGAATCAGCAAAATGATCTTCCGCAGGACCGCCAGAAACAGGGAGGTTTTGGCGTTGCCCAAAGCCACAAAGGTCTGCTGACAGGCGATTTGAATACCGAAGATGCCGGCGGCCGCCATGTAGATCCGCAGCGCCCAGGAGGCGTATTCCACCAGGCTGGGGGAATTGTTGAAGATCAGCACAAACATCTCCGGGAACAGCTGCACCAGGGACCACAGGGTCAGGGAGTAGATCAGGCAGGCCCGGAGCAGGCACCGAAAGGCCGCCCGCACCCGATCCGGATTCCGAGCGCCGTAGTTGTAGCTGATAATGGGCTGAGCCCCCTGGGTCAGACCCTGGAGAGGCATCATGGCAAACTGCATAATGCTGGTCAGCACTGTCATAGCTCCTACGGCGGTATCACCGCCGTATTTGAGCAGAGAGGAGTTGAAGCACACGGCAATTAGACTCTCCGTGGACTGCATGATAAAGGGGGACAGGCCCAGGGCCAGGCTGGGCAGCACCACCTTGGCCCGGGGACGCAGATTGGCTTTGCGCAGATGCCACTTGGTTTTGGGGCCGGTCAGGAACCGCAGCACCCAGGCGGCGCTGACCGCCTGGGACAGGATGGTGGCCAGGGCCGCACCCTGGACGCCCATGCCAAAGGTGAAAATGAAAATGGGATCCAGCACCGTGTTGAGCCCCGCCCCGATCAGCACGGTTTTCATGCTCACCACCGTAAAGCCCTGGGCGGTGATAAAAGCGTTCATACCCAAAGTCACCTGGACAAACAGTGTGCCCAGGCAGTAGATGCGCATATAGTCCAGAGCATAGCCAATGGTGTTGTCACTGGCGCCGAAGATGCGCAGCATGGGCTCCGCAAAGACCAGAAATACCGCTGTCAGAACCACGGATGCTGCCACCAGCAGGGTGAAGCTGCCGCCCATGATTCGCTCGGAAGCGGAGACATTCCCCCGTCCTTCCTCAATGGAAGCCCGGGGCGCGCCGCCCATAGCCATCAATGCAGCAAAGGCGGAGATGACCATGATAATGGGCAGGCATACGCCCACGCCGGTCAGGGCCAATTTTCCCACGGTCTCCACCGGCTGCATGTGGCCGATGTACACCCGGTCCACCAGATTATAAAGCATGTTGACGATCTGAGAGGTGATGGTGGGCAGCGCCAGAGAAAACAGCAGCTTGCTCACCTTTCCGCTGCCCAGATCAACGCCTTGACGATTCATGTTCCCGCTCCTTCCCGTGTCCGGCGGTCCATGCCGTCGAGAACCTTTTCCAACAAAAATTTGAACTTCGTAGCCTCTGCCGTGGTTAAGGGGGTCAGAAGATCTTTCCAACAGGCAGTTTGAATTTCACGGGCCTCCCGCCCCAGAGTGACGCCGGTTTCCGTGATGGCAAGATGAACCACTCGTCTGTCTTCCTGGTCCGGCAAGCGCCACAAAAACCCTCGCTGCACCAGCAGATCCACAGCTGCGGAGACCTGGGATTTGGGCATCCCCCGCAGTTCCGCCACATCCCGGGCGGTGTCGTGGTCAGGGTTATTGGCGAGAAACAGCAGCACTCGGATTTCCCGCATGGTAAGAGTTTCCCGCGTCATCAGTGTGGAGAACTGCCGCTCATAATACCGTTTAAATTGCTGCGAGGCCCGCAGAAGCTGAGATGATGTAATGGGCACAAGCATCCTCCTGTTCTATAAAAACAGTTCCTCTTAGAACTATTTTGCAATGCAACGAGGATACCACGATTTTTTTGTTCTGTCAAGAATTCCAGCGACTTTCCATTGACAAACAAACCCACGCATATTATGATGGCGTATATGTGATATTGAAAACCATATTTCGAGGTGTTTTTCATGATCTGGAACATTGTGAGCGACAGCAGCTGCGATTTGCGTACCTCTGACTTCCAAAGTGACAGCGTACTGTTTCACTCGGTGCCCCTGCGGATTCAGGTGGGGGAGCGGGAGTTTGTGGATAACGATGCTTTGGAGGTACCGGAGATGCTGGAGGCCATGGCGGCGGAGAAAAGCGCTTCCTCCTCGTCCTGCCCCTCCCCGGCGGACTTTGCCCGGGCTTTTGAGGCCGGGGACTGCACGGTTTGCTTCACAATTTCCTCCAATCTCTCCGGCACGTATAACTCCGCGGTGATGGCCCGGGATCTGGTGCTGGAGGAGCACCCTGAAAAGCGCATCTGTGTCATTGACTCCCGGGCTACCGCCGGGGCCATGGTACTGCTGATCCGCCGGGCCAAGGAACTGATGGAGGCTGATGAGACGGGCGATGTCGACGGCATTTGCGCCCAGCTGCGGCTGTATCAGGCGGCCTTGCGCACCTGTTTTACCCTGGAGAATTTCGACAACCTTATCAAAAATGGCCGCATGCGGCCGCTGGTGGGGACACTGCTCCATTCACTGGGCATCCACGTCATTGCCGACGCCACGCCTCAGGGCACCATCCATGTGGCCGACAAGGCCCGGGGTGAGGCCAAGACTTTCCGGGCCATTACCGCGCTGATGCGCTCCAGCAAGGAGTGCGACGGCGCGGAGGTGGTGATTTCTCACTGCGAGAATTTGGAAGGAGCTTTGCGGCTGAAGGAACAGATCCTCTCCGATCTGCCGGTGAAGCAGGTGGAGGTGATTTCCTGCAGAGGGCTGACCAGTTTTTATGCCATGGAAAAGGGATTGATTATTGGCTATTAAGCTTCATAAAAGTGTGTGAATACGAAAAACCTCCGGCGCCTATAGGCGCCGGAGGTTTTTTTATGAAAAATTCCCCGCTTCGCGCATGAAACGAAAAAAACCAGAGACCCTAACGGAGAACGATACCCTGGACTTTTCCAATCATGAAGGAGTGAGCATTTTGGAAAGCGGAATTCACAACACCTCCGAAATCGGACGGCTTCGGAAGGTGATGCTCCATCGCCCCGGCGGCGAGCTGGAGAATTTGATGCCGGAATACCTGGAGCGGCTGCTGTTTGACGACATCCCCTATCTGCGGGAGGCACAGCGGGAGCACGACGCCTTTGCCGCATGTTTGCGCAGCCAGGGAGTTGAGGTGGTGTACCTGACGGACCTGGTGGTGGAGTCCCTGACCGATGGAGCGGTGCGGGATGAGCTGATCCGACAGTTCCTGGAGGAATCCGGCGTCAAGGACGACCGGACCCGTCAGAGCCTGGAGGACTTTTTCACCGCCCTGCCGGATAAGGAGATGGTTTCAGCCATGATGGCCGGCGTACGCAAGAGTCAGCTGCGCTCCTCCAGCGCCCGGCTGGGGGACTACCTCTCCGCCGCCGGAGACGACTATCCCTTCGCCGTGGACCCCCTGCCCAACCTGTATTTTACCCGGGACCCCTTTGCCACCATCGGCACCGGCGTGTCCATCCACAAAATGCACACCGCCACCCGAAACCGTGAGACCCTCTTTGGCAAATTCATTTTCGAGCACCACCCCGAATACCGAACCGCCCCCCGATGGTATGACCGGGGCGAGACTTCCTCTCTGGAGGGCGGCGACATTTTGATTCTGTCTCCCCAGGTGCTGGCGGTGGGCATTTCCCAGCGCACCCAGGAGGACTCCATCGACCAGCTGGCGGAAACGGTTCTCTCCCAGAGCAAGACCTTCCGCAAGCTCCTGGCCTTTGACATCCCCAAGACCCGCTCCTTTATGCACCTGGACACGGTGTTTACCATGGTGGACCGGGACAAATTCACCGTCCACCCCAACATCCTCCGGCAGATTACCGTATTTGTCATGGAGCTGGACGAAAACCGCCGCATGACCATCCGGCAGGAGGACGGGCGGCTGGAGGATATCCTCAAGGAGCACCTGGAGCTGGACCACGTGCAGCTGATCCCCTGCGGACAGGGCAGCGAGATCGACGCCGCCCGGGAGCAGTGGAGCGACGGCAGCAACACCCTGGCCATCGCCCCCGGCGAGGTGGTGGTCTACTCCCGGAACTACGTGACCAACCGCTCCCTGGAGGAGGCCGGTGTCCGGGTTCACACCATCCCCAGCGCGGAGCTGAGCCGGGGCCGGGGCGGCCCCCGCTGCATGTCCATGCCGCTGTGGCGGGACGACCCCTAAGCGGGGCGGGCCCAGAAGCAAGCCGGTTTTCTCATTTAGCCGGCCACCTTCCTCCAGGGGAAGGCTTTGGGACAGCGGCGGGCGGGCACTCCGTTCGTCCGCCGAAGCCGCCGCACCGATTCGCACGCCCCCGTATTCGCCAAACCTTGCGCTGGAAGCGCGTGGTTTGGCGCTCAACGCCTTTTCTTTTGGACCGCGCACGGCCCGTTTCCTTTTCGGTAAAACGAAAAGAAAATGGGGGGGTGCATCTCTGCGGGAATTTCCCGCGTATCTTGTAAACAAAAAGGAGTCATACACCATGGCAGTCAATCTGAAAGGCCGCAGTTTCCTGACTTTAGAGGACTTTACCCCCGGCGAGATCCGGTATCTGCTGGATCTTGGCCACGACCTGAAAACCAAGCGCCGCGCCGGAATCTGCGGCCACGCCCTGGAGGGAAAGCACATCGTGCTTTTATTTGAAAAGACCTCCACCCGTACCCGTTGCTCCTTCGAGGTGGCGGCCACCCAGGAGGGTGGCCACGTCACCTACCTGGACGCCGGCAGCTCCCAGATGGGCAAGAAGGAGTCCCTGGAGGACTCCGCCAAGGTCCTGGGCCGCTTCTTCGACGGCATCGAGTACCGGGGCTTCGATCAGAAGGTGGTGGAGGACCTGGCCAAGTTCGCTGGCGTTTCCGTGTGGAACGGCCTCACCGACGCCGACCACCCCACCCAGATTCTGGCGGACATGATGACCATTGAGGAACACTGCCCGAAGCCGCTGAACAAGGTGAAGGTGGTATTCCCCGGCGACGTGCGCAACAACATGTGCTACGCCTGGATGATCGGCGCCGCCA
>CATZYY010000069.1 GCA_958426425.1 uncultured Oscillospiraceae bacterium | reverse complement strand
ACATCGCCAATGCCAAGATCGGCTTCAACATTCCCTGGACCGCCGCCTATGTGATCGGCGTTGTGGCCGCTGTGGCTTATGTGGCCGTGATCGTCTGGTACGGCAAAAAGCGCGCCAGTGCTCTGGCAAAATAAATACGTATTCTTCATCTCCCCCTTTCCGCTCTCCGCATTCTCGTTTGCGCGGAGCATGCTGAGAAAAACCCGCTGCACGTTTTGTGCAGCGGGTTTTTCACTATAACTGATACGTTCCTACTTCCAAAACCACATGGAAGAACAAGGTTCTTATCCGTAGACTATCACCAACCCTGTCACTACCCCGGTCACTGCCGCAAAGGCCGGGAAGCGGGACTTCCACAAATCCATGGCCTCCGGCAGCAGCTCTCCAAACACCACATACAGCATCGCTCCTGAGGCAGCCCCCAGTGTAACCGCCAGTCCCACCGGCCCCAGGCTTCCCAGCCGGTACCCCAGTGCCGCCCCCACCATGGTAGGAACCCCCGTGACTGCTGCTGCCGCTGCGGCCAGCAATCTGGAGAAATTGCCCGCCCGCAGGGGACCTGCCACCGCCATTCCTTCTGGAATATTATGGAGGGCGATCACCGCCGCCAAGGTCATTCCCCCGGTTCCGTCTCTTGCTCCGGAGGCAAAGGCCGCGCCGATCACCATCCCCTCCGGTACATTGTGCAGCGCCACTGCCGCCGCCAATACCAGCCCCGCAGCCGCCATCCCCGATTGATGCCGCCGCTCCAGCAGCAGCTCCAGCCCCTCCACAGTGCCATAACCAGCCAGCACCGCCGCTGCGGTCAGCGCCACCGCTCCCGGTCCCCCGGCTCCCACGGCCTCCCCCAGCAGATCACAGCACACCACCGCCGTCATGACGCCCGCGGCAAAGCTCAGCAGCAGGCTCACCATCCTGGGGGAATCCCGCCGCAGCAGACAGGCAATCCCCCCGCCAAGTCCTGTACCCCCGATGCCCGCCAAGCCTGTGACTGCCAACGCTGTCCAGAACACTTCGCCATCTCCCTCCAAACGCGCAAAAGCGGGAAAGCAGCTCTGCCGCTCCCCGCTTTTGTATCAGCACTCCGTGTCTCAAATCAAAATATACACCAGCAGTATAATCAACCCCACGCCGGACAGCAGCAGGTCAAAGGAAAAGGTCTCCTCCACCAGAAACCGCCGGGGCTTTTTCTCATAGGCGCCGAAATTCTCATTGCGCTTTGGCACGAAGATCCCCGGCGCCTTGGTAAAGAGGATTTTCTCTCCCACCAGCACCACCAGGTCCCCCAGAGAGGCCAGCACCCGGGCGCACAGCGCCCCGGCGAAAGCCAATCCCCGCAAAGCCGGCTGGTACACCCGATCCTCCAAATCCAGCCAGGAGGGCCAACGGTCTACGTAGACCCGATCCGTACCCTCCTGCTTCATCAGCAGCTTTCGGACCACCAGCAGATACACCGCCGCGCCAATTCCCAGGGAGATGCAGCTACCCCTGAGATTGACCCAGGTGAAATAGTGGACGGCGTGGCCCTCGTCCGCCGCCAGGAAGGCGGCCGCCCATTGGGCCATGGGCTCCATGGTGCGCCCCGGGGTCAACCCCAGGAACAGCAGTGCCACCGCGCCGCAGCTCAGCACCACCTGGGTCCAGGGGGACATGTACTCCCGGACGCCGATAGTCTGCCCCGCCGCCCGGGGAGAGGCAAAAATGGCCACAAAGAGCTTCGTCATGTAAGCCGCCGTCAGGCCGCCGGAGATCAGGAAAATCCACTCCACCGCCTGGAACGGCAAGGCGGAAAGCCCCTCGTGCTCCAGCAGGTGGATGTACTCCACAATCCCCTCGTGGAGCAACGTCTTGCTGACGTAGCCGGAAAAGCCCGGCACACCGGCGATGGACGCCGCCCCCACGAAAAACGTCCCCTTCAGCCACAGGCGGTTGCGGCCCCAGCCCCGGATGGCGTTCAGGTCCAGGGCGTGGGTGTTCACATACACCACGCCTGCCGCCACAAACAGCACCAGCTTGATGAGGCTGTGGTTCAGCATATGCAGTACCGTGCCCCAGGCCGGCAGGGCGTTCTCCCCGTCCAGGTAGCCCTGCATGGCCACGCCCACCAGGATAAATCCGATCTGGGACATGGAGGAGCAGGCCAGGGTCCGCTTGAGGTCAATGGAAAACAGCGCCAGCACGGCGCCCATAGCCATGGTGACGGTCCCCAGCACCAGTATCACTCTATTCCAGGGCACGTCTGCCCAGAACAAGAACCGGGACACGATCAGCACGCCGAACACGCCGCTCTTGGTCAGGATGCCGCTGAGCAGCGCCGATGCCGGCGCCGGTGCCACGGGATGGGCCTTGGGCAGCCAGATGTGCAGCGGGAACATACCCGCCTTGGCGCCGAAGCCCACCAGGCAGCACCCGCCGGCGCCGTACAGCTGCCACCGCTCCTCCGCCGCCACCTGGGCAGCCAGCTCCGGCAGCCGGGCAAACTCCAGGGAACCCAGCAAATGCCCCAGCCACAGCAGGCCCACCAGCAGCGTCATGCCGCCGATGACCGCCACCGCCAGATAGGTGTCCGCGGCCCGCAGAGCCTGAGGCGTCTCGTTCTGCGCCACCCACACGTAGGAGGTAAAGGACATCATCTCAAAAAATACGAACAGGGTGAACAGATCCCCTGCCAAAAACACTCCCATCAGGGCTCCCTGGGTCAAAAGCCAGAAGAAGTAGTAGCGGTTGCACCCCTCGGCGGAGGCAAAGTAGGGCGGGGACACCGCGCCGGTACCTGCCCACAGCAGAGCCGCCACCACCGCCAGCAGCCGTCCCAGGCTCCCGGCGGAAAAGTGCAGACCCAGGCCGCAGATCCCCGGCAGGCTCAGCTCCGCCGCGGGAAATGCCAGGAGCAGCAGTGCCGCCGCTAGCTCCACCAGGGGCACCCGCTGGATAAAGCAGTCCCGAAGCCCCCGGTCCCGGCGCCGCAGGGGAAACACCACCGGCGCCATGGCCATGGGAAACAGGATCAAAAACAAAATCGGTCCTTGCGCCATCTTCACTCCCCCTCTCACAGCACGCCCTGAGCCACCAGCTGCAAAAAGCCGATGACCTGGTTGGAGCAAAGAGCCAGGATCACGCCGGAGGCCGTCAGCGCCAGCAACGGTACCTTCATGGCCCAGCCGGGGTCCTTCACCTGGTCCAGCGCCGCCCGGTCCAGCTCTCCGATGGGGAAATAGGCCCGGGCCACGATGGTAATGAGATAGAGGGTGGTCAGCAGGGTGGACAGGATCAGCGCTCCCAGGCCCGCATAGGCCAGGAGATTGACCGAGGCCACGGCCCCCTCGGCAATCATCCACTTTCCGGCAAAGCCCCCCAGAGGCGGCACGCCGATCAGGGCGAAGGAGGACACAGTAAAGGTACCGAACACCACCGGCATCACCCGGCCGAAATCCTCCAGCTCATAGACGTACTCCCGCCCCCGGTGCAAAATGGCGCCGGCGCAGCAGAACATGGTGATTTTCGTGAAGGCGTGATAGACCATGTGGGTCATACCGCCCACCAGCCCCGCCGGGCTCATCAGTGTCAGGGAAAAGAGGATGTAGGAGAGGTTGCTGACGGTGGAGAAGGCCAGACGGCGCTTTAAGTGCGGTGTCCGCAGGGCTCTGGCGGAGCCGTAGACGATGGTGACGATGGTGGCCGTCATGGCCACGGTCTGGGCCCAGGTCCCCCGGAGGAAGTCCGCCCCGAAGCCGAAGTAAATGAGCCGCAGCACTGCGAAGGCACCGGCCTTTACAACCGCCACCGCATGGAGCAATGCACTGACCGGCGTAGGCGCCACGGAGGCATCCGGCAGCCAGCCGTAGAAGGGAAACAGCGCCGCCTTGACGCCGAAACCGAAGAAGGCCGCCACAAAGGCCACCAGCAGCGTCCCCTCGCTGCCGGCCACCCGGGCCGGGTCCAGCACACCGCCGTAAGTAAAGTTCAGGTGTCCCACACCGTAGTTCAGCAAAAACACGATGCCGATGAAGGCGAAGGCCGCGCCGGACAAAGAGTAGACCACATACTTCCGCCCGGCGTACCGGGCCTTTTCGTCCATTTCGTGCATGACCAGAGGCAGCGTGGCCAGAGTCAGCAGCTCGTAGAAGAAGTACAGCGACAGGAAATCCTCGGAATAGGCGATGCCCAGCACCACGCCGTAAGCCATGAGCCAGAAGCTGAAGAAGCGGTTCTCATGGCCCTCGTGAGACATGTAGTCCAGGGCGTACACCGTCACCAGGGGCCACAGGAAGGACACAATGGCCCCGTACACCATAGAGGCCCCATCCACCCGCAGGGAGATGGAAAAGCTCTCGGAAAACCGCACCAGAATGCAGGCCAGGGCATTGGTCCCCCGGTAATAGGAACCCAGGATGCACAAAAAGGAGAGTGCAGATGTCACCAGTGCGGACGCCGTCACATAGATGTTCCGCACCCGGCGTCCCCTAGGCTGCGTCACCAGCAAAATGAGTCCCAGCACCATGGGCACCAGAATGGGCAGTGTCAAAAAACGGTGCATCCGCGCTCCCTCCTCTCGCTAAAATTCCAGGTCTGTTCTCTCACGGAAACAGTCCTCCGGCCAAAGCGCCCAGCCAGCCGGTCAGCACGCCGGGGACCAGTCCCAGCACCACCGCCGCCGCAGCAAAGACCGCCATGGGCCAGCGCATCCAGGGGCCCACCTCCCGCCGGTCAGCGATGAAATCCCGCCCAGGGAAGAATCCGTTGGTCACAATGGGCAGCAGATACCCGGCCGTCAGCAGAGCCGACACCACCAGCACCACCATGCCCACGGCGCTGAACGCCCCCACCGGAGCCTCCAGTCCCGCCGACACCAGATACCACTTGCTGACAAAGCCCGCCAAAGGTGGAATGCCGATCAGGGACAGGGCCGCCAGGGTGAAGCACCACATGGTTACCGGCATCCGCTTGCCGATGCCCTGGAGCTGGTCCACCCGGGTATAGTTGGTGGAGAAAATGATGGCGCCTGCCGCCAGGAACAGGGTATCCTTGGCAACGGCATGGAACACCATCTGGGTCATGGCCGCCTGAACTCCTGCTGGAGTCAGCAGCAGCAGTCCGAACAGCACGTAGGACACCTGGCTGACGGTGGAATAGGCCAGGCGGCGCTTGAGCTGCTTTTCCCGATAGGCCAGCATGGACCCCACAAACACCGTGGTTAAAGCCAAAGTCATCAGCAGGTACTGAGGCCAGCTGCCCCGGAGAAACTCCGGCCCGAACATGTAGTAGGTCACCCGGATCACCGCCAGCACGCCGCCCTTGGTGATAACGCCGGAGAGCACGGCAGAGGCCGGCGCCGGAGCCACCGGGTGGGCGGCGGGCAGCCAGGCCTGCATGGGCACCATACCGGCCTTGGCGCCGAAACCCACAATCATCAGGCAGTAGGCCGCCAGCAGCAATTCCCGGTGCTGGGCGGATTTTTCCAGATCGATGACGCCGCCGGCGGCAAAGTCCGGAGCAGCCAGGTAATAGGCCACAAAGAAATAGCCGATCAGCGCCATACCGGCGCCGAAGACGGAATAACCCAGGTACTTGAAGCCGGCCCGCCGTGCAGCGGCGGTAGCCGTGTGCAGCACCAGAGGCACCGTGATCAGGGACATGACCTCAAAGAACATGTACAGCGTCACGAAATTGGCCGCCATGGCGAGGCCCATCAGCACTCCCAGGGTCATGGTATAGAAGCCCAGGAACTGCCGTTCCCTGCCTGCGTGGCGGATATAGGGGAAGGAAAACAGCAGCACCGGCACCCAGACGCACACGCAAAGGGCCATGAAGAATCGGGCCAATCCGTCGGTCCGCAGGGCCAGATGCAGCGCTCCCTGGATGGTCAGCAGCACCAACCGCCGCTCCGGCAGCAGGCATACCGCCCCTGCCAGGACCGCTGTGGCCACGATCACCGTCAAGGCCAGCCGGTTCCGGACCTGTTCATTTGTCTGGCGGAACACAAAAATACCGCCGATCAGAGGCACCAGAATCGGAAGCAGCAGTACCATGGACAAAAACCCTCACACATTCACAAAATTCTCACATCAGCCGAAGACCGGCCTCAATGACATCCAAAATGGGATGATAGAAAATTCCCAGCGTAAAAATCCCCGCTGTCAGCACCACCGCGGCAGTGGTAAAGGAGCGGTCGGACGCCAGCTCCTGCGTTTTCACGTCCGCCAGCAAAGCCTTTTCCTCCTCGGCGGGCGGCCGCACCCAGATGGCCAGCAGCGCCGGTACGTAGTACAGGGCGTTGAGCACTGTGGATAGGGCGATGGTCAGCAGCGTCAATGCCGTCCGGTTGGTGGGCAGGGAAGCGCTGGCAAAATACAGCTTGGAGACGAAGCCGCCAAACAGCGGAATACCGATCATGGAAAGGGCGCCCACAGTAAATCCCAACCCAGCCACAACGTCCCGATAGGCGCTGCCCCGGAGGTTCCGCAGGCTCTTGTGGTGGCCGCTGACAGCGCTAAGCCGCCCGGCGCAGGAAAACAGCAGCGGCTTGCAGCAGGCGTGAACCAGGATGTGAAAGCAGGAAGCCGTCAGGCCCGCCATGGTTCCCAGCCCCATACCCATGAAGATGTACCCGATCTGGGCCACGGAAGAATAGGCCAGCATCCGCTTGATGTGCCGCTCCCGCATGGCGCCCAGGGAGCCGAAAATCATCCCCAGAAGGCCGAAGGCCAGGATCACGTCCATGACCCCCATCTCCCGCATCAGCTCCAGGGAAAACACCCGCACAATCATAGTCAGCAGCAGCACAATGTACCCCTTTAGCACCAGGCCCGACAGCATGGCGGAGGAAGCGGTGGTGGCGCCGCCGTGGGCATCCGGCAGCCACAGGTGGAAGGGAAACATGGCGCTCTTGATGCCAAGCCCCCCTACAATCAGTCCAATCGCCACCGTCAGCGTCAGGTGATAACGGCCGCTCTGGGCCAGCTCCGCCACCGCCTCCGCCAAGGAGGGCATCAGCAGGTAGCCGGTGATGCTGTTGAGCAGGGCCAGTCCGATCAGAAACAGCCCCGACCCCAGCAGGCTCATAAAGAGATAGCGAATGGTGGCAATCAAATTGGGGCCGTTATCCTTGGCCATAACCAGGGCGCAGGAGGCGATGGTGCAGATTTCAATGAACACGTACCCGGTGAATACGTCGTTGGTGTAGGTCAGGGCCAGCAGCGACGCGGTCAGCAGATTCACCATGACGAAGTAGAACCGCAGCTTGGTAGGCAGGATGTCGTGAAACAGGTCCCGCCGTCCCCCCACCAGGGACATGGCCAGCACCACGCAGAACACCGTGGCCAGCAGCCCTTGGAGCGGGCCGCACTTGATGGCATTTCCGTAGGGGGCCACAAACCGTCCCATGGTATAGGTGAAGCTGAAGTCCCCCAGGAAGGTGTACTCCAGCACTGCCGCGTTCAGCACCGCCGCGCCTATGGCGGCCGCCAAGGTCAGGCGGTAGGCAACAATCCCCCGCCGCAAGGTCCCGCATAGGATACCCGCCACAATAGCCAGGAAGATGGACAGGAAGGGCAGATTCTCCACAAACGGCCGCATCAGTCGTCCTCCTTCCGGGCCCGCTCCAGCAGCTCTCGCAGCTCGATGGTGCCGTAGCGCCGGTAAATCCGCTGGATCAGCGCCAGGGAGAAGGCGGTGATGGACACAGACACCACGATGCCTGTCAGCACCAGGCCGCTGGGAATGGGGTTGATGTACAGCGGGTCAAAGCCCTGATCTCCCACGATGGGGGCGGTGCCCCCGTCGATGTAGCCCAGAGAAGCCAGCAGCAAAAATACGGCGGAGTCCATAATGTTGAAGCCGACCACCTTCCGCAGCAGATTTTGCTGCAGCAGCATGTTCATCAGTCCCACGCCGAACAGAACCACCGCCGTGACGGCGTAGCGATTCTGCAGAATCATCTCCAGCATTGGAATCCCCCCTCTCTCTCATCGTGATTCCCCATCACAGCTCCCCCCGGGAGAACAGGGCGTAAAAGCCGTATACGGTGCAAGCCACCACCAGCCCCACCGCCAGATCGATCAGCAGCGTCACGCCGGTAAGGTAGTTGGGCAGTCCGTTGGCACCGATGAAGATATACGCGCCGTACAGCAGGGCATACAGCAATAGTCCGCAAGTCCGCACCGCCCCATAGGTCCGCCGGTCCATAAAGCTTCGGACGCTCTGGTGCCCAAAGGCGGAGGAAAAGAGAATTAGTCCCGCCCCCAGCACCGTTCCGCCGGAAAAGCCGCCGCCCGGGGACTCCTCCCCATGGAGCAGCACATAGATGGCAAAAAGGAAAATGAAGGGCACCAGCAGCCACGCCGCCTGCCGTAAAATGGGGTCCGGGTGGGCCTGGGCAATGGCATCCTCCCGCGCCTGTTTGGCAAGGTCCGTCTCAGAGGTATTGTTCCGGTCCTGCAGCAGGAGAATCATTACCGCCGTCACTGCCAGAAACAGCACACAGCTCTCACCCAGCGTGTCAAAGCCCCGGTAGCTGAGGATCATGGCAGTCACGGCGTTTGCCGAGCCGGTCTCCTCCTGGCCGTATTCCAGATAGTGCTGGGAAACCTCGTTGTTGGTGGGGTTATCCTCTTCGCCGAAGACCGGCATGGTCAGCACCGCCGACATCATAATACCCACCAGAGCCAGGCACAGCACTCCCGCCGCAATGGGATACCAGTTGAAGAAGCGGTGAAGCCGGTGTTTTTCCCGGCGCTCATGCTCCTCGTCGCTGGGGCGGACATGGCGGGGCGGACGCTGTTCCATCACAAACAGCGTCTGGTCCTTGGGCTCCCGCTCTCCGTCTACCCAAGACGTCAGCTTCTGCCGCCAATTCTCTTGTTTCATTCGATCAACCATCGCGGGTCCCCTTCAGCGCGTGAATTCGTTTGAGAGTCAGGAAGAACAGGATGCTGGTAACACCGGCGCCCACCGCCGCCTCGGTAATGGCCAAATCAGGGCTTTGCAGCAGGCTCCACAGCACCGCCATCAGAAGCGACATGGCCATATAGACAATCACCATAGTCAGAAGGCGCCGGCACAGGGGCGCCGCCACGGCACAGACAATGACACCTACCAGCAAAATATACTCCAGCAGAATCATCGCTCCTCCACCTCCCATTCCTTTTCCATTTCAGGCGCTGTCATAACCTCCATCTCCGCCAGGAGGTGGCTGGCCACAGGGCTGGTCAGCCACAGAAACAAAAACACCAGCACCGTCTTGCCCCCGGACAGCGACCAGCCGTGGAGCAGCATCAGCCCCGCCAAAATACAGAAGATTCCCAGGGCGTCCCCCACGGCGGCGGCGTGCATCCGGCTCAGGGCATCCCCAAACCGAAAAAGCCCCAATACCGCCGTAAAAAACACAAACACGCCGAACAACAGCAGCGCTAACCCCAAAATTGTAGCGATGTTATGTACCATGGACGCCGCCTCCCGTTCTCTCCCGCCGCTCCTTTTCCAGCTGCTTGTGCCGCCGGGTCAGCACCAGCCGGGATACCACCACCACAGCCAAAAAGCTCAGCAGCGCGTAGACCAGCGCCACATCCACCAGAAAGTCCTCCTTCATCCACACGGACAGCAACACCATCTCCGCCACAACCAGAGTGTTGATGACGTTGACCGCAATGATCCGGTCAGTGAATCGAGGGCCCAGAATGGCCCGGACCAGGGTGGATAAAATCAGCGCCGCCAGCACAATGGCGCTGAAACACAAAAGGGCGTTTCTCACCTGTTCCATGGCCCTGCCTCCATCTGCTCCAGTCTCCGCTGAAATTCGCTGTTTTCCAGTCCCTCCGCCAGGGAGGCATCCAGAGCGTGGACGCAAAACGCTCCATCCGCCGCCGTCACGGTAATGGTCCCGGCGGTAAGGGTAATGGAATCGGCTAAAATTACCCGGGCCCGCTCCGCCTCCAGCGACGTATGGAACCCCACCAGCAGCGGCCGCATATTCCGTCCGCGGGTGTACACCAGCCGCATGACCACGAAACCGGCTTTCAGCATTTCCTTCAGCAGATACCCCAGATACCGAATCCAGCCCCACAGCCGGCCCGGCCGGGGAAACGACACATGATAGCCCAAAAATTTCCAGCAAAACCAGCTCATAACCGCCGATACTGCCAATCCCCACAGGCAGGCGTGTATCGTCAGCTCGCCGGTCATCAGCAGCCACAGCAGGAAAAACAGTATAAACACGCCGCTCCCCCTCTCCTTCCGCACATTCCAGACCCCAGGCATGTTCTGCCTCCACTTTTTCGCCCCGGCGGGGACCCTGGTGGAAACACTGCTGCCGATGTCTGGTTTTTCATAAAGACCACTCTCTTGGAAGAATTTCCAAATATTGCCATTCAACATGCAGATATCTTCTTTTTATGGTACAGGATAGGCCGTTAAAAGGCAAGAAAAAATTCGGCCGCTCTTGTTTTTCTCCCACTCATATTTCCGAACACGTCCGCATAGGCTGTGGAAAAACGAGGTGATGTGCAAATGACCATCCACGTTGTCCAATCCGGCGACACCGTGACCTCCATTGCGGCCCAATACGGCGTGGACCCCCGCCGCCTGGCGTCTGACAATGACGTAGGGGCCGACGGCGCTTTGGCAGTGGGACAAACTCTGGTGATCCGCATTCCCGAAACCATCCATGTGATCCGCCCCGGCGAAACGCTCTTCTCTCTCTCGGCAGCCTATGGAACCACGGTCCGCCGCCTGTGGCAAAACAACTGGTTTCTGGGCGGCGGCACGGATCTGCGGCCTGGAGAAACGCTGGTGATCTCCTATTTCGGGCAGACACTGGGCACTGCCCTTTTCAGCGGCTACGCCTACCCCTACATCGACCAATCGCTGCTGTCGGCAGAGCTGCCCTATCTCAGCTACCTGGCCCCCTTCACCTACGGCATTACCGCCGACGGCACCCTGCTGCCTCTTGCGGACGATGCCCTGCTCTCCGCAGCCCGCCAGCGAGGCGTCCGGCCGGTGATGCACCTGTCCACTCTGACGGAGGACGGGCAGTTCGACACGGCCCGGGGCACGCTGGTGCTGACGGATGAAGCCGTCCAGACCCAGCTCATCACACAGATTCTGCAAACGCTCCGCTGGCGCGGCTATGCCGGGCTGGACGTGGATTTTGAGTACCTCCCCGGCGATCTGGCTGGGGCCTATGCCCAGTTTCTTGCCCGTCTGCGGCGCCTGCTCCACTCCCAGGGCTTCTTCCTGTGGGCAGCCCTGGCGCCCAAGACCTCCGCCCGGCAAACGGGTCTGTTGTACGAGGGCCATGACTATGCCGCCGTGGGTGCCGCTGTGGACGGCGTCCTGCTGATGACCTACGAGTGGGGTTACATCGCCGGCCCCCCCATGGCGGTGGCGCCGCTGCCCAACGTGCGACAGGTTCTGGATTATGCCGTCACCGCCATTTCTCCCTCCAAGCTCCTGCTGGGCATTCCCAACTACGGCTATGACTGGCCGCTGCCCTTTATCCAGGGACAGACCCGCGCCCAGTCCATTTCCAACCAGCGGGCCATTCAGCTGGCGCTGGAGCATCGGGTGGATATTCAGTACGATACAACCGCCCAAGCGCCCTTTTTCTATTACACCGATTTAGCCGGTACCGTCCACGAGGTGTGGTTTGAAGACGCCCGGAGTCTCGCCGCCAAGCTGGAATTAATTGCGGAATACGGCCTCATGGGCGGCGGCTTCTGGAATCTGATGCGCCCCTTCTCCCAGACCTGGCTGACCACCGCCTCCCTGTACAACATTGCCGATTAAAGAGCGCCGGAGCAGACTTTCGTCCGCTCCGGCGCGCAGCATGGCGGAGGTGGCCAGAGAGTTGGTCCCCACC
>CATZYY010000068.1 GCA_958426425.1 uncultured Oscillospiraceae bacterium | reverse complement strand
ATGGCGATGGGAGCCATCACCAGGATGGCGGAGATGTCAAACTTGGCCACGCTCCCGCCGAAATTCGTCACAAAGGGCTGGAAACCCAGGATAGGATTCGTACCGCTGAGGAGCGTGGTATCCACCAGGCCGGAGAAGTCCACCATGCCGGCCGCCAGGGCAACCACATAGGACCCCACCACACCCAGCAGGATGGGGATAATCTTAATCATGCCCTTGCCCCAGATGTTGGCCACGATGATGATGGCCATGGACACCAGGGCCAGCCACCAGCAAGTGGAAGCGTTGGACACGGCGGAGGGAGCCAGGTTCAGTCCGATCAGGATGATGATGGGGCCGGTGACCACGGGAGGCAGATAGTGCATCACCCGATGGACGCCCACGGCCTTGATGATGAGGGCCAGCACCACATACAGAAGGCCGGCCACCACAATACCGCCGCAGGTGTACTGGAGCTTTTCGGAGGCCTCCATGGTGGCGTAGATGCCGGTGTCCAGCTCCGCCATGGCCTGGAAACCGCCCAGGAAGGCAAAGGAGGAACCCAGGAAGGCGGGGACTTTCAGGCGGGTGCACACGTGGAAAAACAGCGTGCCGAAGCCGGCAAAAAACAGCGTGGTCTGGATGGACAGGGGCAGTCCGTAGCTCTGGACCAGAATGGGCACCAGCACCGTGGCGCCGAACATGGCAAACATGTGCTGCAGGCCCAGAATCAGCATCTTGGGCACGCCCAGGGTCCGGGCGTCCCGGATGGGGGCCTGGGAGGCGGAAGTCTTCTCGTTCATTTGTTTTCTCCTCTCACTACAATTCACTTCTCATTTGACAGGGGCAAAAAAATACCGGCCCCATGGCCGGTTAAAAGGAAAAATGGGAAAAAGAGGACACCTCAACCAGTTTCATCGTCAGACAATGATAAGCCAGCATGGTGTTCCCTCCTCCGTCATTTGTCTCATTATACAGAAGCCTCTCCTCCTTTTCAAGTCCGGATTTCCATGATTGCAGGATAAAATTTTACGGGGAAATTGTAAAAAATGACGAGGTAGTACCGCCTCGTCATTCCAGTAATTTCCCAATTTGGGATTCGCCGTAGACGGCGATTCCCTTTTCCAGCAGCAGCGCCGCAGCAACGCCGTTCCCCGGGGCCAGGGTACCGGTAAAGGTACCATCATAAATCTGCCCGCAGCCGCAGGAGGGGCTGCGCTCCTTCAGCACCGCCGCCTCACAGCCAAGGAGGCCATACAATCGCAGCGCCTCCTCCGCCCCCCGGCGGTACTGCTCCGTCACATCGGCTCCGGCGGCGGTCACTACCTGACCTCCCTGCCGCTCGGCGGGAGGCCGGGGCGTGGCAAGACCGCCCAGCTGCTCCGGGCACACCGGCACCAGCTCATAGCGCGCCGCCAGCTCCGCCGCCCAGGGCTGGGCCTTGGACGCACCGTCGTACCGGCAGCGGCAGCCCAGAAGACAGGCCGAGATCAGCAGCCTCATTTCTGATTGCCCTCCATGGCCTGCCGCTCCCGCAGCAGCTCCTGGTGAATGCGCAGCACATTCCAGCCGCGGTTATGGGGCGTCAGCACCGCCTTTAGGCACTCCGGCCCCACCCCGGCCCGGGTTAGGGCGGGAAGCAGGGCATCCAGCCGGTCCTCCAGACCGCACAGCACCATCATCCGCTCCCCCAGGGGGCCGCCAGCATAGGGCAGCGCAGCCGCAGGATCCTCATCCAGTCCCGCCAGGGCCGCCAGGGTCTTATTGTAGTCGCTTCTGCCAATGGGCACCACCTCAGCTCCCAAGGGGCCCGCGGCACTCTCTACCGCCAATACCGACGGCAGGGTATCAAAGCCAAACAACAGCAGCTTTCCGCTCATCATGTTTCCTCCTTCTTGCCTGACAGCACGTCTACTCATAGCGGCTGCCCTTACCCAAGCAGCGCTCAGAGCAGCGTTCGCCCGTTTAAAACCGCCTGGGTCAGCCGGTCTCCTTCATAGCGCAGCTTCAGTGAAAAAAAAGGCGTCTCTCGGTCCAGCAAATCCAAAAAAATTTTGTCTCCCTCCCACATGGGCAAGCCCCGCAGCTCCGCCTTTTTGATCCAGGCCAGTTCTCCCTCGTCGCAGGGGTGGGGCGTGCCGGTCCAGCCGGTGGCGGTAAACAGGTGCATATACTCCGTGGGGGCCTGGTCTGACACAAAGGTCACGAGCCCGCGGTAGCGGTAGTCCGTCAGCGTCAGGCCGGTCTCCTCCCAGGTCTCCCGGAGGATGCAGTCCTCAGGGCTCTCCCCCTCCTGGAATTTGCCGCCCACGCCAATCCACTTGTCGTGGTTGAGGTCGTGGGCCTTTTTCACCCGGTGGAGCATGAGATAGCTGTCCCCCCGCTCCAGATAGCACAGTGTGGAATTGATCATGGCCCGCCTCCTCTTCTGCCTCTATTATACGCAAAAAATACCAAAAAGGGAAGTCCCCGAAAAAAGGGAACGGCAGATAGGGAAAACATCCCCATCTGCCGTACTTTTCGCAAATTATCCGTCTTTTTTCACCAAAATTGCCTTCAGCAGCTGAATCACCAGCATGCTGCCCAGAGACAATCCCACGATGGTCCCCACCTGAGCGACGGACAGTGCCGCCACCTGGAACAGGGGCTCCAGCGGAGGAACCAGCAAAACCGCGCCCAACAGCAGCACACCGACGGCGAAGGCGCCCAGCAGATAGCGGTTGTCCCAGAACCGCCGGGTGAAGATCACCGGCCGGGCGGCCTTGCAGTCAAAGCCGTGGAACAGGCGGCTGAGGCACAGCGTGGCAAAGGCCATGGTGCTGCCCAGGCCGGCACCGCCGGCGCTGAGGCCCAGGTGGAAAGCAGTGATCACCGCGGCGGAGATCACCGCGCCCTCCACCACCACGCTGGTGAGGAAGCTGCGGGTGAGAATCCCCTCCTCCCGAGGCCGGGGCCGCTCATGCATCACCGCGTCGGTGTGGGGCTCCAGGCCCAGAGCAATGGCGGGCAGGGAGTCGGTCAGCAGGTTGATGAACAGCAGGTGCACCGCCGCAAAGGGCACCGGCAGGGCCAGCAAGGAGGCATAGAGCACCGTGATGATGGCGGCGGCATTGCCGGAGAGCAGGAACTGGATGGCACGCTTGATATTGGCGTAGACGTTGCGGCCGTTTTTCACCGCCTGGACAATGGTGGCAAAGTTGTCGTCGGTCAGTACCATGCCGGCGGCGTCCTTGGCCACCTCGGTGCCGGTGACGCCCATAGCCACGCCGATGTCCGCCTGCTTCAATGCCGGGGCGTCGTTGACGCCGTCGCCGGTCATGGCCACCAGACATCCCCGTTCCTGCCAGGCCCGAACAATGCGGATTTTATGCTCTGGGGACACCCGGGCGTAGACGCTGACTTTGGGCACAAACTCCTTCAGCTCTTCGTCGCTCATCTTGTCGATGACGGCGCCTTCCACCGCCTCGGTACCCTCTGTGAGAATGCCGATCTCCTTGGCAATGGCCGCGGCAGTGACCTTGTGATCGCCGGTAATCATGATGGGCCGGATGCCGGCGGCAATGCACTCCGCCACGGCCTTTTTGGATTCCGGCCGGGGCGGGTCCATCATGGCGATGAGGCCCAGTAAGGTCAGATTGCTCTCATCGGCCAGACTGACGGCGGTGCTGTCCACCGTCCGGCAGGCGAAGGCCAGCACCCGCAGACCCTGACTGGAGAAGGTCCGGTTGGCCTCCTCCGCCTGTCTGCGCTCCTGGTCGGAGATCACGCACCGATCCAGCAATACGTCCACAGCGCCCTTGGTAACCATCAGAAGGCCGCCGGAGAGCTGGTGGACCGTGGACATCATCTTCCGGTCGGAGTCAAAAGGAATCTCCGTCACCCGGGGCCACTTGCTGCGGGTCACCAGCTCGTCAAAGCCGTAGTCCTCGCCCAGCCGCACCAGGGCGGTCTCCGTGGGATCGCCCACCTCGCCGTTTTCATCCACGGTGGCGTCGCTGCACAGCAGCGCCGTCCGCAGCAGAGGCTCCTGGACGGGGTCGCGGAAATCCGCCTGCTCCGCGGGAATGATCTTTCCGCCGGTGTACAGGGCCTTGACGGTCATCTTGTTCTGGGTCAGGGTGCCGGTCTTGTCAGAGCAGATCACCGACACGCTGCCCAGGCCCTCTACCGCCTGGAGCTTGCGGATAATGGCATTCTCCCTGGCCATCTTCTGCGTGCCGAAGGAGAGGACAATCGTGACGATGGAGCTGAGGGCCTCGGGAATGGCGGCCACCGCCAGGGCTACGGCGAAGACAAAGGCGTTGACCACATCCTCCCGTCGCACAAACACGCTGACCGCGAAGATCACAGCGCAGATCACCAGAATGCCAATGGAGAGCTTCCGGCCGAACTGGTCCAGGCTCACCTGGAGGGGAGTCTTCTTCTCCTGGGTGCTCTTGAGCAGCGCGGCGATCTTCCCCATCTCCGTGTCCATGCCGGTGCCGGTCACCAGGAACTTGGCCCGGCCATAGGTCACAAAGCTGCCGGAGAAGACCATGTTCTTCCGGTCGCCCAGGGGCACCTCCCCGTCGATCTCCCCCAGTTCCTTTTCCACCGGCAAGCTCTCGCCGGTCAGGGCACTCTCGGCGCACTTGAGGCTGGCGCACTCCAGCAGGCGACCGTCGGCACAGACAGCGTCTCCCGCCTCCAGAACCACCACATCTCCCGGCACCACCTCACGGCCGGGGATCTGGACAATGTGTCCGTCCCGCAGCACCTTGGCGGTGGGGGCCGACATTTGCCGGAGGCTGTCCAGGGAGGCCGTGGCTTTCACGGTCTGGACCGTACCTAAAATGGCGTTCATGGTAATGACCGCCAGGATGACGATGGTGCTCTCCAGATCTCCCAGGAAGGCGGACACCGCCGCCGCCAGGATCAGAATGATCACCAGAAAGTCCGCGTACTGCTCCAGGAAGATGCCCAGAACGCTTTTGCGCCCCTCCTCCCGCAGTTCGTTGGGACCGTACTGTTCCAGGCGCTCCGCCGCCTGGGCGGCGGTGAGGCCGTCCTCGGAGCTGTTCAGGTCCCGAAACAGCTCCATCCGGCTCAGCCGCCAGATTTGCTTTTTGTTTTCCATATGCTCCCTCTTTCCCGGTGAGACGCAAAAAAGCGAGGCTTTTGCGTCAATGCCACCGCATTGATGCAAAAGTCTCGCCGTTTCCATCCAAAAGCGGGGTTTTCACCCGTACTGACGCCGTTGGATACACATTGCTGTGCCAGCTACTCCCTTTTGTCTATGGGGCATGATATCCCATTTTGCGCAGAAAGTCAAGGGGCAAACCAGCCATTTTTTCACATTCTTTATTGGGGATTTGTCGGCCCCTTCCGGTCATAGAAGAAATTCCCGATGACCATAACCACGGCATAGATGATGAGATAGAACCACACCGTTTTGCCATAGCCGGCAAAGGCCGCATACACCATAAAGCCGCAGCCGCAAAGGCCCAGAGCCGGCATAACAAAACGCCGGAAGGTGTTCAAATCCGTGGCCTTGCGCATCAGCTGGATAAACATGGGAACATACATGGCGTACAGCGTGATAATAGGCAGCTCGGAGCTGTCAAAGCAGAAAGGGCCAAACCATCCGCCGCCCAGATTGGCGCCGTAGAAGAACAGCAGCCAGAAGGCGTCCAGGCCCAGACTCACAATGGCAGAGTTGGTGGGCATGTTTGTCACGAGGTCCACCTGCCGGAACAGGTCCGGCCGCGGGCCCTCTCCTCGAACTGCCAGTGCGTACATTCCACGGCAGCAGGAGAGCATCAATCCGTTCAGTGTCCCCACGCAGGACACCACGATCAGGGCAAACACAGCAACACCGCCCACCGGCCCCAGCAGCCGCTGGAAGGCCATCTTGGCGGCGGCCTCGCCGCTGGCCATCAGCTCCTCCGTGGTGACGGTTCCGTTGAGGCCAATGTAGTAGAGAATATAGGTGGCCACCACAATGAAAGAACCCAGAATCAGCGCCCGGGGCAAATTGCGCTTGGCATCCTTCAGCTCGGCATTAATGGAGGTTGCCAAAATCCAACCCTCGTAGGCAAAGGCCACCGCCACAGTAGATGCCATAAGCCCCTGTCCGGTGGAGATGGAGGCAGTGGACATGGTAGCAAAATTCTCCGCCATACGGCCGTTGGCAAGGCCCAACGCCGTGCCCACCAGAGCCATCAGGGCCAGGGGCACCATTTTAATAACGGTAGTAGACACCTGAAACTTGCCCGCCAGCCGGGGAGACAGCGCATTGAGGGCGTAGTCCAGACACAGAAACAGACACGCAATGGTCATGCAGGCGCCGCCGGTGATCTGGTCCTGCCAGCCGATCAGCACGCAGAAATACCGGGCGCAGATCCACGCCAGCACCGATACCAGACAGGGGGTGTACAACACAGCCATAAACCAGCCTACATTGTAGGCGTACCGGCGCCCCATGGTAGCCTCGGCATAGTCCACCAGACCGTTGACCTTCTCATACCGGGTGGCCATAGTGGCAAACACATAGGAGCAAATAATCATAATAGCGCCTACAATACCCCAGGCCAGGATACCCAGAGGCATGTTGCCGCCGGTTTTGTTCAGCACCGTCTCCGCCTTAAAAAACACACCGGAGCCAATGACAATGCCCACTACCATACACACGGCGGTGGGCAGTCCGTATTTCTTTTCCAGCCGATTGTCCATGTCGCGGCCTCCTTCTCTGTTTGCCTCTTTAAAGCGGCAGCAGCAGTAGCGTATCACAGTTCTGCACAAATTGCAATCTATTTTCCCCAATTTTTATGGTAAAAATACAAAAATGTGCAGTCTACTCCCCCATGACTTGGAACACAATATCCCGAACCCGGTCCCGGGTGTCGCACTCCACCAGCGTCAGGTTCTGCCAGGGGCCCACGGTGATCTTCCCGTTCACAAAGGGTACCGTGATAAAGGGGGACAGCAGGGCGGACTTGATGTGGGAGGAGCCGTTGTCGTCATGCCAGGTGTTGTGGTGCTGGTAGGGGATCACCCGGCCATGCTCGTCCAGATAGGGAGAAAACACGTCCAGGGCCTCCTTCAGATCGTGGTGGACAATACCTGGCTCAAATTCCAGGGTGGTGAGGCCCGCCACACCGCCGGTGGTAAAGCCGGTGATGATGCCGGCGGAGATGTTATGGCGCCGGCAGGCCTCCGTCACCGCGTGCTGAAAGTCCTCCGTCACATCGATCATGCCCATGTGGGCTTTGGTGTGGTAGGTTTTCGTCTCAGTATAAACTGCCATGGTGCAGCCTCCTTCCATTTTTCTGCATTGTATCACAGTTTGTCCCGTGTTACAATGAGCGCACAGGGTCCGCTTCGCGGGCCCAATCAGGAGAGGAGGCGCCGCCGATGGGACATGATTTCGCCGGACCTGGGGTGGTTGCCGTGGACCTGCACGGGAAAAACACGTATCAGGCCAAGGTGACGGTGGATGCCCTGCTGCGCCGGGCGGGCGGCGGTACCTACCGCCTGCGGCTGATCCACGGCTGCCACGGCGGCACCGCCCTCCGGGACTTTCTGGAGACGGAGTACCGGGAACACCCAAAGGTGAAGCGGCTGATCCGCTCTGCCGACGGCGGCGCCACGGAGCTGGTGCTGCGAGAGTATGTTTGAATAACAAATCCAGGCCGCGGACCGCGGCGAAATGGAGGAATCGATATGCGCGTGGCGCTGATCCAGATGGCAGTGACGGCAGACCGGGAGGGCAACCTCCGCACCGCCGCCCAAAAACTCCGCCAGGCGGCGGAGCAGGGGGCGGACATGGCGGTTCTGCCGGAGATGTTCTGCTGCCCCTATGAAAACCGCTGCTTCCGGCCCTACGGCGAGGAGGCGGGCGGGCCTGCCCAGGAAATGCTGTCCCGGACCGCGGCGGAGACAGGCATGTACGTAGTGGGCGGCTCCATTCCGGAGCTGGCGGACGGCAAGGTCTACAACACCAGCTTCATCTACGGCCCCGACGGCGCCCAGCTGGCCCGGCACCGCAAGGTCCACCTGTTCGATATCGATGTGAAGGGCGGCCAACGGTTCAAGGAATCCGATACCCTCTCCCCCGGCAACGCCATTACCACCTTTGAGACGAAATTCGGCACCATGGGTCTTTGCATCTGCTTCGACCTGCGGTTTGAGGAGCTGGCCCGGTGCATGTGCCTGCGGGGCGCCAAAGTGATTTTCGTCCCGGCAGCCTTCAACATGACCACCGGCCCCGCCCACTGGGAGCTGCTGTTCCGCCAGCGGGCCGTGGACAATCAGTGCTTCACCGTGGGGGTCTCCCCCGCCCGGGATGAGGCGGGATCCTACGTGGCCTACGGCAACTCCTTGGCTGTGGACCCCTGGGGCACGGTTTTGTGCCGGGCCGGGGCGGAGGAGACTACCTTGTACGCAGACCTGGATCTGGAGCGTCTGGAGGCAGTCCGGGCCCAGCTGCCCATCCTCTCCGCCCGGCGGACGGATCTGTACGAGGTGCGGGAGCGGTGAGGGACGGTGTCTTTCAGGCCGTCTATGACCTGGTACGGACAATTCCCCCCGGGCAGGCGGCCACCTACGGGCAGATCGCCCGGCTGCTGGGGATGCCCCGGGGCGCCCGACTGGTGGGCTATGCCATGGCCGCCTGCCGGGATGAAACCGTTCCCTGCCACCGGGTGGTGGACCGCTTCGGCGGCACCAAATCCGCCTTTGACCGCCTTGCCCCCGGCACCCAGCGGGCACTGCTGGAAGCTGAGGGCGTTTCCTTCCGCCCTGACGGCACTGTGGACCTGAAGCGGTGCCAGTGGCAGCCTCTGTGACAAAGGGGAAATTGATACGAGAAAACGGACTGAGGCCCCGTGGGGCCTCGGTCCGTTCAGCGTGTCGAAAAAGGTTTTTCGACACGCTGAGCAAGTTTTTTGAACCTTTCAATAGGTTCTCAAAAAACTTATGATTAAAAACGAGAGGAACCCCCCTGGGTTCCTCTCGTAACTCTCTTCCTTCCCGTCGCGCAAGCCTTCCCTCTTTTTCGACAGTCTCAGCGGCCCGAGGCCCTGTGGGGCCTCGGGCCGCTTATTATGTATGCAGAATATGATCAGATTTCCCAGTCCACCGAGGCCCGCTCCAGACGGATGGAGGCGCACAGGGCGGATACGGCCTTGTGGCGGGGGTCCTGCTGATAGGCCTCCAGCCCCGCCCGGTCGGCAAACTCGCTGACCAGCACGGCGTCGTAATTCCCGGTACCCATGTTCACGGCCACCTCACTGTGCAGCAGCTGGGGAATCACCCCCTGCAAGGCCCGCAGGCCCTCCAGAAACTGCCGCTGCTCGGCCTCAGTACCGGGGCGGAACTTCCACATCACCACGTGCCGGATCATGCCCGCTCCCCCTTCTTGGTGTAGGCGGCAATGCCCAGGCCCAGCAGCTCAATGGAGCGGCGGAGCTCTGCGGGGTTGGTCACATAGGCAATGCGGATCTCATTGCGGCCCTTGCCGGGGGTGGCGTAGAAGGATTCCGCGGGGGTATACATGACGGTCTCTCCCTGGTCCTCGAACTCCTCCAGCAGGAAGTACTGCAGCTTTTCCGCGTCGTCCACCGGCAGTGTGGCCATGACATAGAAGGCCCCGTCCGGATGACTGAAGCGAACCCCCGGAATCCGGCTCAGACTCTCCACCACTGTGTCCCGGCGGCGCTGATACTCCTCACGGACGGAGATATAGTACTCCGCAGGCAGCTCCCGGTACATGGCGGCAGCACCTACCTGATCCAGAGTGGCGGCGCACAGGCGGCCCTGGCAGATCTTCATAGCCTGGGACATCAGTTCCTGGTTCCTGGTAATCATAGCGCCCACCCGGGCGCCGCAGGAGGAAAAGCGCTTGGACACCGAGTCCACCACCACCACATTTTCCGCGGCGTCAGTGAACTCCAGCATGGAGCTGAGCTTCTCGCCGGTATAGACGATCTCCCGGTAAACCTCGTCGCTGATCAGGAAAAGTTCGTGCTCCTTGGCAATATCCGCCAGCAGGCGCATCTCCTGGTGATTGAGCACCACGCCGGTGGGGTTGCCGGGATTGGTCACCAGAATGGCCCGGGTGTGCTGGTTGATGAGGGGCTCAATCCGCTCTCGGTCGGCGTAGCGGTAGCCCTCCTCCGGAGAGGTGGGGATGGGGCGAATTTTGCCGCCGGTGATGTTGATGAAGGTGGAATAGTTGGGGTAGAAGGGCTCCGGTACCAGCACCTCATCTCCATCCTCCAGCAGGCAGGACATGATGATCTCCAGTGCCTCGCTGCCGCCGTGGGTGGCCATGATGTCCCCGCAGGTGATGGGATAGCCCAGCTTTTCATAGTAGTCCCGCACGGCCTCCAGATAGATCTCCACGCCGGTAGAGGGCGCGTACTCCAAAACTGCTTTGCCAAAATGGCTGACCGCGTCGAAAAACGCCTTGGGCGTCTCGATATCCGGCTGTCCGATATTCAAATGATGAACCGTGCGGCCCTTGGCCTCCGCCGCCAATACATAGGGATAGAACTTTCGGATGGGGGAGAGCTCACAGGCTGTGATCTTACTGGAAAACTTCATTGGGACGACCTCCTTGGTCTTATTTTTCATGATACGGCGACACACCGGCGCAAATGGATAAAAAATCGCCCCTGACAGCTGTCAGGGGCGAAAGAATCTTTCACGGTACCACCCTGATCTGCCCGCCGGCAAGGGGGCATCTCACGTCGTCCTATAACGGGGACGGACCGTCCCGCTCCTCGCGGGCCGCTCCAAAGTGGCTGCCTTCTATCCTTGGCTGAGGGCTCACACCACATCCCTCTCGCTGGAAGCCGGTTTCAGAAAGCTGGCTTTGTCATCGCATTTATGATTTCTTATTATACCGCTCTCAAGCCATTTGTCAAGCGGCAAGGCTCATTCCGGCGTTTCCTCCCAGGGCGGCGCCTCGGGCTGGGACGGCGCACCGCCCATCTGCTGCTCCTGCCACTGCTCCCGGGTAATCAGCAGCTGCCGGGGCTTGGAGCCCTCGAAGGGGCCCACGATCCCCCGCTCCTCCATCTGGTCCACCAGGCGGGCGGCCCGGGAATAGCCCAGCTTCAGCCGCCGCTGCAGCATGGACACGGAGGCCTGTCCCGTCTCCAGGACCACCTCCACGGCGGCGGGCAGCAGCTCGTCGCCCTCCGCCTCGCCGGTCTCCGACGGCGCGGCGGCGCCGCGGCCATTGCCCTTCTCCTTGTCCTGGATACTCTCCTCGATCTTGGCGATCACCTCGTCGTCGTAGTGGGCCTCGCCGGACTGCTTGACAAAGTCCACCACCTGCTCGATCTCCTCCGGAGAGATCAGGCAACCCTGGACCCGCTGGGGCTTGCCGGCGCCCAGAGGCGCGTACAGCATGTCGCCCCGGCCCACCAGCTTTTCCGCGCCGGTGGTATCCAAAATGATCCGGGACTCCAGAGAGGAGGCCACGGCAAAGGCGATGCGGCTGGGGATGTTGGCCTTCATCAGACCGGTAATCACGTCGGCGGAGGGCCGCTGGGTGGCGATCACCAGGTGGACGCCGGCGGCACGGCCCATCTGGGCCACCCGGCAGATGGATTCCTCCACCTCCTTGGCGGCCACCAGCATCAGGTCCGCCAGCTCGTCGATGACCACCACCACGCTGGGCATGGTCTCCAGGTCCTCCCGGGTCCGGGCCAGCTTGTTGAACTCCTCCAGCTTCTTGACCCCATGCTCGGAGAAGGTCTTATACCGCTTCATCATCTCGAACACCGCCCACTGCAAGGCGCCGGCGGCCTTCTTGGGGTCCGTCACCACCGGGATCAACAGGTGGGGAATGCCGTTGTAGGGGGCCAGCTCCACCATCTTGGGGTCCACCATAATAAATCGAACCTGGTCGGGGGTGGACTTGTACAGGAGACTGACGATCAGGGAGTTGGTGCACACGGACTTGCCGGAGCCGGTGGTACCGGCGATCAGCACGTG
>CATZYY010000067.1 GCA_958426425.1 uncultured Oscillospiraceae bacterium | reverse complement strand
CCACCATGATCAACTCCGCCGGCGACTATGTGGTTTCCTACATCGTCTCCCGGTTTGTGGACGGCAAGGACTGGTATCAGAAGATCCGCGCCTCCCACTGAGAAAACACATTCAACAAACCACGGAGCCCCCGCAAAAGCGGGGGCTCCGTTATTTATTATGCATCTGGTCAGAGATCTTCTCCACAGGCGCAGGACGGTTTCCGCTTGCACGCCATGTCCTCTTTAACGCTCTTTCCAAAGGGCGTGGCGGCAAGGCCGCCCAGGGCCGTCTCCCGGAACTCCACCGGCAGCCGCCGTCCTACCTCTCCCATGCAGTCGATGACCTGATCCACCGGCACCCGGCTCGTGATGCCCGCCAGAGCCATATCGGCGCTGGAGACGGCGTTGACCGCACCGATGACATTGCGCTTGACGCAGGGCACCTCCACCAATCCTGCCACCGGGTCGCATACCAGTCCCAGCAAGTTCTTCAAGGCCATGGCCACCGCCTGTCCCACCTGGTCCGCCGTGCCGCCCCGCAGATCCACCAGGGCTCCCGCCGCCATGGCGGAGGCGGTGCCGATCTCCGCCTGACAGCCGCCGGAGGCTCCGGCGATGCAGGCCCGGTAGCCGATGACGGCGCCGATGCCGGAGGCCACATACAGTGCCCGCACAATGGCGTCCTCATCCACGGTGCCCCGGCGGAACAGGGGCACCAGAACCGCCGGCAGCACGCCGCAGGCCCCCGCCGTAGGGGCCGCCACAATCCGCCGCATGCAGGCGTTGGATTCCCCCACGCACAGCGCCGTGGCGATCACCTGCTGCATATACTCGCCGCACAGGCTCTCCCGCTCGGCTCCGTAGTCCCACATTTTCTGGGCGTCTCCGCCCACCAGGCCGCTGACGCTGCGGCTGTCGCTGCGGTAGTTGTCCACCGACTCCAGCATGGCCCGCCAGGCAGTGCGCATTTTTTCAAAGGAGGCCTCCGCCGTCACCTGCCGCTCCTCCACATCGGTGTCCAGCACCACCTTCCAGAAGGGCTTGTTCCCCGCCTGGGCCTTGTCGAAAATCTCCTGCATGGAATCCAATGCCATGGGTCAGTCCTCCTTTTCGTAGTAGGTGACGGTCTGTACGCCGTACACCGCCCGCAGCCGCTCCAGCGTGTCGGCGGACACCCGCTGGTCCGTCTCCACCACCGTCAATCCGTCGCCGCCCCGGCGGTCCCGGGAAAGACGCATATTGGCGATGTTGATACCGCCCACGGACAGCTCGTTGAGGATGCGGCTCAGCTCCCCGGCCACATCCTGGTGGCGGATCACCAGGGTGTTGAACATGCCGGTGAAGTTGACCTCAACCCCGTCCAGCCGGTCCACCCGGATACGGCCGCCGCCGGTGGAGGCCGCCTGCAGCGTCAGCTTCTTTCCGTCGGCGGATTCCACCTCCACCACCGCGGTGTTGGGATGGGCGTCCCGCAGGGAAATGGTATGGAAGCGAACGGTCAGCCCCTGGTTGTCGGCGATGGCGAAGCTGTCCGGAATCCCCAGATCATCGGGCTTCATGCCCAACAGCCCAGCCACCAAAGCCTTGTCCGTACCGTGGCCCTGGCCGGTCTCGGCGAAGGAGCCGTGGAGCCCGATCTCCGCCCGTACCGGCTCCGCCCCCAGCAGTGTCCTGGCCATGCGGCCGATGCGGACCGCCCCCGCTGTGTGGGAGCTGGAAGGCCCCACCATGATCGGCCCTAAAATATCAAAAATGTCCAGCATATATGCAGCCCTCCCGGCCATTATTTTGAAATCCATTTCAGGGTATCATATCATCAGAAATTCTTCAAGAAGTTTTCCCGGGAAAGTTGACCTTCCCTCCCCCTTCCCCTATACTAAACTGTAAGAAAGGAGCGTGACTTTCCATGGCCTCTTTACTGCTGCGCAACCTGAAAACGGTGGTCACCTGCGACGATCAGGACACAATTCTGGAGCAGGTGGACCTGTACTGTGAGGACGGGGTCATCCGCGACCTGGGCCCCAATCTGCCCCACACTGCCGACACGGTGGTGGACGGCACCCATCTTTGGTGCTATCCCGGCCTCATCAACACCCACCACCACCTCTATCAGGTGTTTTCCCGGAACCTGCCCCAGGTACAAAATCTGGAGCTGTTTCCGTGGCTCACCGCCCTGTACGAGATCTGGAAAGGACTGGACCAGGAGGTGGTTCGCTTCAGCTCCCTGACCGGCCTGGGAGAGCTGATGAAGCACGGCTGCACCACCTGCTTCGACCACCACTACGTCTTCCCCGCCGGGACAGGAGACCTGCTGGGCGCCCAGTTCGCCGCGGCGGAGGAGCTGGGCATTCGCATGGTGTCCTCCCGGGGCAGCATGGACCTCAGCCGCAAGGACGGCGGCCTGCCGCCGGACAGCGTGGTGCAGACGGTGGATGAGATCATGGCCGATTCTCTCCGTGCCATCGAGACATACCACGACCCCCGCCCCGGCGCCATGCGGCAGGTGGTCCTGGCCCCCTGCTCTCCCTTCTCCGTGAGCAGCGAGCTGCTGCGGCAGAGCGCCATCCTTGCCCGGCAGTACGGCGTCCGGCTCCACACCCACCTGTGCGAAACCAAGGATGAGGAGCGCTGGACCCTGGAAAACCACGGCGTCCGGCCTCTGGAATATATGGCGCGGCTGGGCTGGACGGGCAGCGACGTGTGGTACGCCCACGGCATCCACTTCAATACAGAGGAGCTCCATGAGCTGGCCCGAACCGGCACCGGCGTGGCCCACTGCCCCATCTCCAACATGAAGCTCTCCTCCGGCGTGGCCCGGATTCCGGAAATGCTGGCCCTGGGCGTCCCGGTGGGACTGGCGGTGGACGGCTCCGCCTCCAACGATGGGTCCTCTCTGATGGAGGAGCTGCGGGTGTGCTATCTCCTGCACCGGCTGACCGCCAGCGAGAAGGCTCCCTCCGGATATCAGGTGCTGAAGCTAGCCACCCGGGGCAGCGCCGCGCTGCTGGGCCGGGAGGATATCGGGGCTCTGACCGTGGGCCGGCGGGCAGACCTGTTTTTGGTGGATTCCCGCCGCCTGGAGCTGACCGGGGCGGAGTACAGCCCCGCCGACGTGCTGGCCACCGTGGGTCTCCGGGGTCCGGTGGACTACACCATTGTGGAGGGCCGCATCGTGGTGAAGGAAGGGCATCTGGTCCATGTGGACGAGATGGAAACGGCCCAACAGGCCCGGCGGGTCTGCGGGGCGTATCTCTCCAGAGTATAGTTCCCTGTATGAAAGGCGGCGGGCACCGTTGGTGCCCGCCGCCCTTTTGCGCCCGCAGGCGGGATGTTTAGGGAAACAGGGGCGGCGATTTGATGAATTTTTTATTTTCCTATGGACGCCGGGGCCCAAACCCTCTATAATGGCTTCATATCGCGCCATTTGGGCGGAGAAAAATCAACGCAAGGGTGGAGACAATATGTTGAGCATTCCCTCTGATATTGAGATCGCACAGTCCTGCCAGCTGCGCCCCATCACCGAGATCGCGGAAGCGGCCGGCGTGGACAGCGCGTATCTGGAACTTTACGGCCGGTACAAGGCCAAGGTGGACCATCGCCTGCTGCGTCAGTCCACCCGTCCATATGGAAAGCTGATTCTGGTCACGGCCATCAACCCCACCCCCGCCGGGGAGGGAAAGACCACCACCACCGTGGGCCTGGGCGACGCACTGCGCCGGCTGGGCAAAAAGGCCGTCATCGCCCTGAGGGAGCCCTCCCTGGGCCCCGTATTCGGCGTCAAGGGCGGTGCCGCCGGCGGCGGCTACGCCCAAGTAGTGCCCATGGAGGACATCAACCTCCACTTCACCGGGGACCTCCACGCCGTCACCGCCGCCAATAACCTGCTCTCCGCCATGGTGGACAACCACATCTACCAGGGCAACGCCCTGGAGCTGGACCCCAAGCAGGTGGTGTGGCGCCGGGTGCTGGACATGAACGACCGGCAGCTGCGCTCCATTGTGGGCGGCCTTGGCGGCAAGGCCAACGGCATTCCCCGGGAGGACGGCTTCGACATCACCGCCGCCTCGGAGATCATGGCGGTGCTGTGCCTGTCCAGCTCCATTGCGGATCTGAAAGCCCGGCTAGCCCGGATTATCGTGGGCTACACCTACGACAGCAAGCCCGTTACCGCCGGGGACCTGCAGGCCGCCGGAGCCATGGCCGCCCTGCTGAAGGACGCCCTGAAGCCCAATCTGGTCCAGACCCTGGAGGGGACCCCCACCTTTATCCACGGCGGCCCCTTCGCCAATATCGCCCACGGCTGCAACTCCGTCATGGCCACCCGCATGGCTATGAAGCTGGGCGACTACGCCGTGACCGAGGCAGGCTTCGGCGCGGACCTGGGGGCGGAGAAGTTCCTGGACATCAAGTGCCGCATGGCAGGCCTGCGGCCCGACGCCTGCGTGGTGGTGGCCACAGTCCGCGCCCTGAAGCACCACGGCGGCATGGCTGTGGCGGACCTGGGACAGCCGGACACGGCGGCACTGGAGCGGGGCCTTCCCAACCTGCTCCGGCATGTGGAGAACATGACCCGGGTCTTCGGCCTGCCCACAGTGGTTGCCATCAACCGCTTCCCCACGGACTCCACCGCGGAGCTGGAGCTGATCCGGGAGAAGTGCCGGAATCTGGGCGTCCGGGTGGCCCTGTCCGAGGTCTACGCCCAGGGCGGCCGGGGCGGTACGCAGCTGGCGGAGGAGGTCATCGATCTGTGTGAACACAGTCAGGGCCGCTTTACCTTCGCCTACGACGGAGAACAAACCATCCAGGAGAAGCTGGACGCCATCGTACAAAAGGTCTACCGGGGCAGCCGGGCGGTCCTGACGCCGGAGGCCCAGCGGCAGGCGGCCCATCTGACGGCCCTGGGCTTTGGCGGCTGTCCGGTGTGCATCGCCAAGACCCCCTACTCCTTCTCCGACGATCAGGCTCTCTTGGGCGCCCCCTCCGGCTTCCAGGTGACGGTACGAAACCTGAAAATTTCCGCCGGAGCCGGGTTCCTGGTGGCCCTGGCAGGCAATGTGCTGACCATGCCGGGCCTTCCCAAGGCGCCCTGCGCCCAGCAGATTGACCTGGACAATGACGGCAAAATTACCGGATTGTTCTGAGACACCGTATGAAAAGCCCGGGAGCGCGCTGCGCTCCCGGGCTTTTGTCTGATCGTTTTTACCGCCCCTGCCCCATCTGCTCCAGCAGCCCCCGGCAGCCGGACAGCACATCCCGCCAGGTGGCCTCAAAATCCCCGGTGTACCAGGGGTCCGCCACGTCCTGTCCAGGCCGGCCGGCAAAGTCCAGCAGGGCGTGTACCTTTCCCTGGGGATCACCGTTCCACATGCGGCGCATGCTGCTGAGGTTGGCCCGATCCATGCCCACAAGATAGTCCCAGCGGCTATAGTCCTCCGGCGTAATCCGGCGGGCGGCATGACCGCCGCAGCCAATGCCGTGCTTGTGGAGCTCCCGTCGGGCGGGAGGATAGACGGGATTTCCAATCTCCTCGGCGCTGGTAGCGGCGGAGGCAATGTGAAACTGCTCCTCCAGCCCGGCCTTTTTCACCAGATCTTTCATCACAAACTCCGCCATGGGACTGCGGCAGATGTTGCCGTGGCATACAAACAGGATTTTTACCATTTCTTTTCCTCTCTATTTCCACAAAATATAGGGGTATTTTCCCCCCTATATTTCGCATTTTTCAAACTTTTAGGCAGTGTTAAATTTTCTCCGTCTTCATAATCCCATGCAAATCTACACCACTGTTCACATGTTTGGTGTCAATTTGGTGTACGCCTCAGCCGTTTCCCATGGCATTCTCCGCCGCCCGGTACCCCCCTGCTCAGGTCATCTCCTCCAGCGTATAGCGCCGGACAGGAGACGGCGGCCCGCCGCCTCGGGTGGCCACACCGGCCACGTAGCCGGGAAAGGCGTCCAGCAGGTAGAACTGCTCGCCCGGCTGCAGAGGCTCCTCCGACGAGAGCATGGTGCCCACTCCGGCGCCGCTGCGCTTGGCCCGGGCCTCCCGCCGGACCCAGCTCTCGAAAAAGGCCCGCTCCGTGCCTACGTCCGCCAGACGCCGCATGGCCCGCGGGCTCACCGGGCGAATTCGCTCAATGTCCACGCCCACCGGCCGGTCTGACAGGGCCACCAGCACCGCCCCGGCAGTGTGGCTGAGATTGAAGTGGATGTCCGGATGGTCCGGGAAGAAGGGCTTGCCCATGGCGGCGGTCTGAATCTCCGGCAGTTCCCGCCAACGGTACTGCTCCCAAAGGGCCCGGCGTAATATCAGATAGGCGCACAGAGGCTCCCGCCGCTTCTCCGGCTGCCGCAGACGCTCCAGCCGCTCCCGCCGAGCCGGCGGCAGCAGGTCCAGCAGCTTCTTCTCCTCCGCCGCCGTCAGGGGCCGCTCCAGCCGGGCCGCCCACAGCTCGATGGACATATCCGCCGCCTCCTCTCCCGTTCTGTTTCCTCCATTTTACCCATTGACCAGGCCCGTGTAAAGGCAAAACCTTTTCCGCCCACAAAAGTTTTTTAAAAATTTTTGAAAAAAAAGAGGAAATGGGCCGCCGGCGGGGTATATCTAAAATGTCGCCTTAAAAGCGATCATGGTTCCCCCTGGTATGACTTGGGAGAAAAATGGCAAAACTTTGCGAAAGGAAGGACAGAAAATGGCGTTCCCCCAATCGTTTCTGGACGAGCTCATTGCCCGCAGCGACATTGTGGACGTGGTGGGCAGCTACGTGCAGCTCCAGCGGAAGGGCGCCAATTTCTTCGGCCTGTGCCCTTTCCACAGCGAGAAGACCGGCTCCTTCTCCGTCTCGCCGGATAAGCAGATCTACTACTGCTTTGGCTGCAAGCGGGGCGGCGGCGTGGTGAACTTCATCATGGAGGAGGAAAACCTTCCCTTCCCTGACGCCGTGCGCTTCTTGGCAAAGCGGGCTGGACTGGAAGTGCCGGAGGAGGAAAGCGACCGGGAGGCCGGACGCCGCCGGCAGCGGCTGCTGGACCTGAACCGGGAGGCTGCCCGCTTCTACTACCAGCTGCTCCAACAGCCGGAGGGTGCGGCGGTGCGGGACTATTTGGCTAAGCGCCAAATCCGAAAATCCACTGCTGTGAAGTTCGGTATGGGCGCCTCTCCTGACAGCTGGGACACCCTGCTGAATGAGATGACCCGTCGGGGCTATACCAAACGGGAGCTGCTGGATGTGGGGCTGGTGGTCCAGAACAGGAACGGACGCCTCTACGACAAGTTCCGCAATCGCCTGATGCTGCCGGTGGTGGACACCCGGGGAGATGTGGTGGCCTTCGGCAGTCGGGTGCTGGACAAGTCGGAGCCCAAATACATGAACTCCTCCGAGACACCAGTGTACTCCAAGCGGCGGGTGCTGTACGGTCTGAACTTGGCAAAGAAGACCAAGCGACCCAACATCATCCTCTGCGAAGGCAACCTGGACATTGTGACGCTGCATCAGGCGGGGTTCGACAACGCCGTGGCCTCCATGGGCACGGCTCTGACCGTGGAGCAGACCCGGCTTCTCTCCCGTTTCACCAAGGAGCTGGTCCTCTGCTACGACAATGACAATGCCGGAAAAGTCGCCACGGAGCGGGCGCTGCAGATTCTCAACAACTCCGCCTTTTCCGTGAAAGTCCTGCAGTTGCCCCGGCGGCTGGTGGACGGAGAATACGTCAAGCAGGACGCCGACGACTTTATCAAATTCCAGGGGCCGGACGCCTTTGAGCGCCTGCTGACCGGCAGTGAAAACGGCATCGAGTTCCGCATGGCCCAGGTGGCCGCCAAGCACGATCTTGGCAGCGATGAGGGCAGATTGACTTACTGTGAGGAGATCAGCCAGCTGCTGTCCACTTTGGAAAACGCCGTGGAGCGGGAAATCTACACCGTCCGGGCCGCTGAAGCGGCCAAGATCACCCCGGAGGCCATGAAGCTGGAGGTCCAGCGGGCCTTCCGGCAGCGGACCCGGCAGGAAAAACGGGCGGAGCTGCGGCGGGAACTGAACCCAACAGCCGCCCTCCAGCCCCGGGAGCGCACCCTGCGCTACGACAACATCCGCTCCGCCCGGGCGGAGGAGGGTGTGCTGCGGCTTCTGGTCAAGGACGCCACAGTTTTCCCAGACACACCGCCCCTGAGGGAGGAGCAGTTCTCCTCCCCCCTGTTGGGAAGGGCCTTTACGCAGCTTTGGCAGCAGCGGCAGGCAGGGCGGGAACCGTCCGTTCCCCTGCTGTCGGAGACGTTCTCCCAGGAGGAGATCAGTCACCTGATCGACATTACGGAGCGGCCGGAATCCCTCAGCAACGCCTCACAGGCGCTGTCGGATTACATACGCATCATTGGCGCGGAGTGGGAAAAGCGCTCCGGCGCAGGCGCCGTGGACCCCCTGTTGGCGGCCACGCAAAAATACAAAGACAAAAAGGGTAATGGAGGAAAGCAGCATGGCTAAGAAAGAGGAATTCACCCCCGAGGAGCTGGAGCAGCAGGCAGACGCTCTGCTGGCAGCAAACCCGGAGGATGCAGAGAGCGTGAAAACGGATGAGGAGCCGGCTGTCAAACCTTCCAAAAAGACAGCCAAGAAAAAGGGCGCCGCCGAGGACGAGGAAGCTCCCCGGCTGCTGACTGACGAGGAGGCCAAGAAGGCCGGTATCCTGCGGCTGGACGACAAGCAGGTGGCAGCTCTGCCCGCCGCCAGCTGGCTCATGGGCAATGAGAAGCTGCGGGAGCTGCTGGCGCGGGGCAAGAAAAAGGGAAAGCTGGACTCCGCTGAGCTGATGGATGTGGTGGACGATCTGAACCTGGAAGGGGAACAGATGGACCAGCTGTACGACTCCCTGGAGGCTCTGAACATCGATATCAGCGCCGATGAGCCGCTGCTGTCGGACCTGCCCGACGACGAGCCTCCCGCCGAGGAGATCGCCGACGTGGAGGAAGAGGAGCTGGTGGACCCCAACACCCTGGTCAACAACTTCTCCATCGACGATCCCGTTCGCATGTACCTCAAGGAGATCGGCAAGGTGCCCCTGCTGTCCCCTGACGAGGAGATCACCCTGGCCCAGGTCATGGGTGAGGGCAACGAAGCTGAGCGCCGTCTCCAGGAAATCCGCCTGCTGCAAGCCGACGGCGAGCCGGTACCCTACTCCGACGAGGAGATCGCCGCATGGAAGGCCGCGGAAAAGAAGGGCGACGCCGCCAAGCAGAAGCTGGCAGAGGCCAACCTGCGTCTGGTGGTGTCCATCGCCAAGCGGTACGTGGGCCGGGGCATGCTGTTCCTGGACCTGATTCAGGAGGGCAACCTGGGCCTGATCAAGGCCGTTGAAAAGTTCGACTACACCAAGGGCTACAAGTTCTCCACCTACGCTACCTGGTGGATTCGGCAGGCCATCACCCGTGCCATCGCCGACCAGGCCCGCACCATCCGCATCCCCGTCCACATGGTGGAGACCATCAACAAGGTGATCCGGGTTTCCCGGCAGCTGCTCCAGGAGCTGGGCCACGACCCCTCCCCCAATGAGATCAGCGCCGAGATGGGCATGCCGGTGGAGAAGGTCCGGGAGATTTTGAAGATCGCCCAGGAGCCGGTCTCCCTGGAGACTCCCATCGGCGAGGAGGAGGACAGCCATCTGGGCGACTTCATCCCCGACGAAGGCGCCAGCGAGCCCAGTGAGGCCGCCAGCTTTACCCTGCTGAAAGAGCAGCTGATGGATGTGCTGTCCACCCTGACCCCCAGAGAGGAAAAGGTGCTCAAGCTCCGCTTCGGCATTGAGGACGGCCGCACCCGCACCCTGGAGGAAGTGGGCAAGGAGTTCAACGTCACCCGGGAGCGCATCCGGCAGATCGAGGCCAAGGCCCTGCGGAAGCTGCGCCATCCCAGCCGCAGCAAGAAGCTGAAGGATTTCCTGAACTGATGGGTCTTTCGGCCTCATCCCAAAGGCTTAAAACCCATGAAAATACGTGAAAAGGACCGGCACCGCAAATACGGTGCCGGTCCTTTTGATGTTACTTACAGCCCCAGCAGGCAGCTTGCCACCTGGAAATAGATCAGCAGGGACAAGGCGTCCACAATGGTGGTAATCAGCGGGCTGGCCATCACCGCCGGGTCCAGGCCCAGCCGCTTGGCGGCAATGGGCAGCAGCCCCCCCACCAGGTCCGACAGTACCACCGTCGCCACCAGTGTCACGCTGACAGTGGCCGCTACGGCGGCGCCCACGGAGGTGGTCAGCAGCAGCCGCAAAAAGTTCACCGCCGCCAAGGCCGCCGCGCACAGCCCGCTGATGCGGGCCTCCCGCCACAGCACCCGTCCCCAGTCGGAAAACTGGATCTCCCCCAGGGAGAGCCCGCGGATCACCGTCACTGAGGACTGGCTGCCGCAGTTGCCGCCGGTGTCCATCAGCATGGGGATAAAGGCCGTCAGGGCCACCTGGGCCGCCAAGGCGTCCTCGAACCGGGAGATGATGCCGCCGGTGACCGCGGCGGACAGCATCAGCAGCATCAGCCACACCACCCGGCTGCGGAACAGCCGGAAGATGGAGCGCTGAAAATAGGGTTCCTCCGAGGGGGCCATGGCCGCCATAACCTCCATATCCTCCGTGGCCTCCGCCTGGAGCACCTCCATGGCGTCCGCAGCGGTGACCACGCCCACCAGACGGTTGTCCTCATCCACAACCGGCAACTCCGGCAGATCATACCGCTCCATCAGCTGGGCGGCCAGCTCCCGGTCGTCCTGGGGCTGCAGGGTGGCAAAGGGATGGGTCATCACCGTCTCCAGCCGCTCCCCGCCCCGGGTCAACAGCAGCGTCCGCAGTCCCACCAGGCCCAGCAGGCTTCCGTCTTCGGACACCACAAAGCAGCTGTTGAGCCCGGCGTCGGGCAGTCCCACCTGCCGAATCCGCTCAATGGCCTCGTTGACCCGGCACCGGGGCGGCAGCACCGGCGGATCGATCCACATGACGGTGGCCACGGCATCCGCCGGGGCACCCAGGTACAGCATATCATTCTTTCTCATCAGCATCGTTCGTACCTCCTTGTTGTTCTTGGGAGCTTACGCTCCTTCTGGACAGGGAGGCCGGACGGCGCGCCTAGGCGGCAGAGCGGAAACCGGCATGGGTTTCCCTCATGACGCAGGGCGGCATCGCTTCGGCGCGTATGTCTGGCCTTCGACTGCCGGCTTCCATTCTGTTCACCTCTCTTTTTCAGAAAATTCCCGCAAAAAACGCGCCCCCAAACGGTGGGGGCGCGTGAAAAAGCCATCGTCACCGTTTGAGCTTCAGCTCCGCCGGGCGGTGAAATCGCGTTAGGTCATGCCTTGTGTTCGACAAGCCCTGTTCAAACCAGCGCGGGATGTCTCCATCCCTTTGCGGCAGCGATCCATATCCCTGCGGTAGCCTTACCTACCGGACACGTATGCAGTTTACAAATTTATTTTAGCCCGGCAATCATCTGTCGTCAAGGCTCAATTCTGTGGTCTGCTTGGGACAGCAAACATCCCTTGCGGGCAGCGGTCCCTCCAAAAGGCAGACCCGCCCTTTCCTCCGTACTTCCCAGCCTGAAAATACCGGATAATTCCCTTTTTGCCGAATCCGATCAGAGTCATCCGGACAGAACTGTGCAAATTTTGGCTTGCCAAGTTTCACCTGTTATGATATCATTCACACTTGTATGAAAAATATGATTTTTGAAAGGGGTGATTCCATGCCTGGCGGCAAGCACATGCTGGGGATGGGAAAAAACCGGGTCTTCGGAACAGCCAAGGTGGGCGACCGGGGACAGATCGTCATTCCCCAGGAGGCGCGGCGCTTCTTCGGCATCTCTCCGGGGGACACGCTGCTGATCCTGGGCAATGAGAAAAGCGGCCTGGTGGTCACCAAGCCGGAGGTCCTCCACGATCTGGCGGACAAAATTCTGGGAGAGAAGGACGAAAGTGATGGAACTTGAAAATATGTATGAACAGCTGGGTGTCAGCCGGGCTGTATATGAATACGGAGAGGTTGTACTGAAGGAGCTGCGGGAACGGTTCGACGCCATCGACGCCGTGGCGGAGTACAACCAGGGCAAGGTCATTGCTGCCATGCAGAAAAACCGGGTCAACGCCACCCACTTTGCCGCCACCACCGGCTACGGCTACAACGACGACGGCCG
>CATZYY010000066.1 GCA_958426425.1 uncultured Oscillospiraceae bacterium | reverse complement strand
CGGAGAGCATGGGGATGACCTGCTTCTTCCGGGACATGATCTTGGGCAGGAAGGGGGCCGGCTCGCTGCTGCGGATGTTGAAGGCCTGGCGGATGGTATCGGCCTCTCCCACAGACAGCAGGTGGGTGCCCTCCTTCAGCACATCGGTAATCATCAGAGCCACCACATGGAGCTTCCGCTTCTTGCGGATAGCCTCCATGGCGGTCAGGAACTCCTCCGTCCGCTGCAGCAGCCGGTCGGAGTCCATGCAGGTGATCTGGCTGACCGCCAGATCGTGGCCGGCGATGTGGAACTCCTTGTAGTCGGTCTGCAGCATATCCTCCACGGATTTGTCGTCGCCGCTGGTGGCGGAGAAGATGGCCTTGCCCACCTCCTCCAGGGATACATTGGCGATTCGGGCCATGCGGGCGGCCACATCCATATCCCGCTGGGTGCAGGTGGGGGACTTAAACATGACGGTGTCGGAGACAATGGCGGCGGCCATGAGGCCAGCCATCTTGGCGGTGGGCATCAGGCCCTTTTCCTGATACATGGTGGCCACAATGGTGGTGGTGCTGCCCACGGGCTCGTTGCGGACGGCAATGGGATTGTTGGTCTGGATATCCGCCAGCCGGTGGTGATCCACAATCTCCAAAATCTCTGCCTGCTCCAAACCCAGCACCGACTGGGCCATCTCATTGTGGTCCATCAGCACCACCCGCTTGCGGCGGGGACGCAGCAGGTGGAAGCGGGACAGGGTACCCACCACCCGCTCGTCCTCATCCAGAATGGGGTAGGCCCGGAAGCGGCTCTCCAGCACGGTATTCTTCACGTCGTCAATATAGTCGTCCAGATGGAAGCTGACCAAATCCTGATTCTTGCAGATGCTGCTGATGGGCAGCGCGTGGTACAGCAGCCGCACCGCCCGGTAAGCGTCATAGGGCGTGGAAATCACGCAGGTGCCCTTTCCCTCCTCCAGCAGCGCGGGGTCCACTTCCGCCTGACAGACAATGACCGCTGCCACACCCAGCTCCAGGGCGCGGCGGATCATGTCCGGCTGGTCGCCGCAGACCACAATGCTGTCCGGATCGGAAAATACCAGGTTTTCCCGGCTGGCAGGCAGGGCGATGGTGACCTCTCCGGAGATCACGTCCCGAAGCTGCTCCCCCTCGTTGAGGATCTTCCCCTCCAGCACCGACAGCAGATTGAAAATAGGCACTTCGCCCAACCGGGGATTTCTCACGGAGGACATGTCATAGGAGGCCACGTCTCCCGCGGACAGCATGCCGAACAGTGTCCCGTCCTCGTTGGCCACGGGAATTACAAAGATCTTGTTGTCCTGCATGGTCTGCCAGGCCCGGCTGATGGTAGCGGCGGCAGACAGTGTGGGCGGAGTGTCGTAGTCCAGGTCCCGGACCTGGGTGCGCACATTGGTCAGAAGACGGGGCGGCTGAAACCCAAATTTGTCCAGCACAATCTGCGTCTCGTCGCTGACCTGCCCCAGGCGGGCAGCCTGATACTGCCTTTGGCCCAGCGCGTTTTTCAGGGCGGCGTACGCCATGGCGGAGACGATGGAATCCGTGTCGGGATTCCGGTGTCCGGTAATATAAATGGTATCCATGAAAGACTCCCTTCCGCCGGATGCAGGGCATCCGCTGGTTCTTCTTGCTCTCATTATGGCCGCCGGAAAGATCTTTGTCAACCGTCTGAATGTAAAGAAATGTCGCCTGAAACGGAAGTTCAGGCGACATTTCTTCATAGAATCAGCAGCTCCTTTGGGGCCCGGGTCAGGTTTCGGCAGCCCTCCTCCGTCAGAAGGATCACGTCCTCAATCCGCACGCCCATGGAGCCCGGCAGGTAGATGCCCGGCTCCGCGGAGATCACGGCCCCGGCAGGCAGGGGCTGGTCGCTCATAGGGGAGGCATTGGGGCTCTCGTGGATCTCCACGCCCACTCCGTGGCCGAAGCTGTGGGTAAAGGCATCCCCGTAGCCGGCGGCGGCAATGACGGCCCGGGCAGCGCCGTCCACCTCCCGCCCCGTGACTCCGGCCCGGGCGGCGGCAATGCCGGCCTTTTGGGCGGAGAGCACCGTCTCATACACCTTCCGCATCTCCTCCGTGACAGAGCCAATCGCCACGGTGCGGGTCATGTCGGAGCAATAGCCGTGATAGACGCAGCCGAAATCCATGGTGACAAACTCTCCCTGCCGCAGCTCCCGCTCCGAGGGCACTCCATGGGGCAGGCTCCCGTTGGGGCCGGACACCACAATGGGATCGAAGGACATGTCCTCCGCCCCGTAGTGGAGCATCCGGTACTGAAGCCGGGCGGCCACCTCCTTCTCCGTCAGCCCCGGGCGAAGCTCGTTCAAAATATCCTCCAGGGCCCGCTCGGCGATCCGCTGTGCCGCCACCATAGCCTCCAGTTCCTCATCGTCCTTGGCGCGGCGCAGCTCCCACAGCAGCTCCGAGGCAGGAACCAGCTCGCAGGGCAGGGCCTTGCGGTACCGCTCCCAATCCTGGACCGTCATGTAGGCATCCTCAAAGCCCAGGCGGCGGGCCCCCTGCTCCCGGAGCACCTCCTCCAGCAAGGTGGTATAGCCCCGGCCATGGCCAACCTCCCGAATCTCCGCCCCCCGAATGGTCCGGCCCGCGGCCTCGGTGTACCGGGCATCGGTAAAGTACCAGGCCCGGTCCTTTGTCACCAGGGCCACGCCGTCGGTTCCAGAAGAGTGGAAACCAGAGGCGTAAAAGCGGTTGGCCTCGCCGGTCAGCAGCATGGCGTCCAGACCCGCCGCCTCCAGCCTGGCGCCGATCTTGTGAAAGTGATTCACGAAAATTCCTCCTTGTTCTCTCGTCTGCGCCCAGGCAGAACACTGTAAAGAAGCCCACTTAAATATTTAACGCACGGGACAGACAGGTGTCCTGAGCACGCCCAAAAGCGGCATTTCAGCAGGGAGCGCCCGTGGTTGATCGCCCTCCGCCTGGCCGCTGACGCGGCAGCCGGCGGAGATGGGCTAAAGCCGCCCCTCGCCTCTTACTTTTCTGCCTCCTGCTTTTCCAGTGAGGCCTTCACAAACCCATAGAACAGTGGGTGGGGCCGGTCGGGCCGGGACGCTCCCATTGGGAGCGCCCGTGGTTGATCGCCCTCCGCCTCGCCGCAAACGCGGCAACCGGCGGAGACGGCATAAGAGCCGTCCCTCGTCCCCTATCAATTTGCCTCCTGCTTCTCCAGGGAGGCCTTCACAAACCCATAAAACAGCGGGTGGGGCCGGTCAGGCCAGGACGCTCCCATTGGGAGCGCCCGTAGTTGATTGCCCTCCGCCTGGCCGCTAACGCGGCAACCGACGGAGATGGCACAAGAGCCGCCCCTCGTCTCTTATCTATTTGCCTCCTGCTTCTCCAGGGAGGCCTTCACAAACCCGTAGAACAGCGGATGGGGCCGGTCAGGCCAGGACGCTCCCATTGGGAGCGCCCGTGGTTGATCGCCCTCCGCCTCGCCGCAAACGCGGCAACCGGCGGAGATGGCACAAGAGCCGCCCCTCGTCTCTTATCTATTTGCCTCCTGCTTTTCCAGGGAGGCCTTCACAAACCCGTAGAACAGCGGATGGGGCCGGTCGGGGCGGCTCTTAAATTCCGGATGGAACTGGGCGCCCACGAACCAAGGGTGATCCCCCAGCTCCACAATCTCCACCAGCCGCCCGTCCGGGGACAGCCCCGCCAGGGTCAGGCCGGCCTTTTGGGCCGCCTCCCGGTAGTCGTTATTGAACTCGTAGCGGTGACGGTGACGCTCGGAGATCTCCGCCGCGCCGTACAGGCCGCGGCTGCGGGACCCCTCCGCCAGACAGCAGGGATAGCGGCCCAGCCGCATGGTGCCGCCCTTGTCGGTCACATGCACCTGGTCCGGCATCAGATCGATGACCGGATGCTTTGTGGCGGTGAACTCCGAGGAGTTGGCATCCTCTAATCCCAGCACGTGGCGGGCGAACTCCACCACCGCCATCTGCATACCAAGGCAGATGCCAAAGTACGGCACCCGGTTCTCCCGGGCGTAGCGGCAGGCGGCGATCATACCCTCGATGCCCCGGTCGCCAAAGCCGCCGGGCACCAGCACGCCGCCGCAGCCAGCCAGAATCTGCGCCGCGTTCTCCTCCGTCACGGTCTCGGAGTCCACCCACCGGATGTCCACCACCGCGTCGTTGGCGGTGCCGGCGTGGTGCAGCGATTCCACCACGGAGAGGTAGGCGTCGTGAAGCTGGGTGTACTTGCCCACCAGGGCGATGGTCACATGGCGGTCCGCCGCCAGCTCCCGCTTCACCATGGCCTTCCACTCCCGCAGATCCGGCTGGTGGGTGATAAGGCCCAGCTTCCGGCACACCACCTCGTCCAGGCCCTCCCCGGCCATCAGCAGCGGCACCTCATAGAGGGTCCGGGCGGTGGTGTTCTGGATGACGCAGTCCGGCTCCACGTTGCAGAACAGGGCGATCTTCCGGCGGATGTCCTCGGTAATGGGGGCGTCGCACCGGCACACCAGAATGTCCGGCTGAATGCCCAAGCTCAGCAGCTCCTTCACGGAGTGCTGGGTAGGCTTACTCTTGAGTTCGCCGCTGCCGGGGATCTGAACGATCAACGGCACATGGATGAACACCACATCGCCTCGGGGCCGCTCCACTGCTACCTGCCGGATAGCCTCCAGAAAGGGCTGGGACTCGATGTCGCCCACGGTGCCGCCGATCTCGCTGATGACCACGTCCACATCCTCTCCGGCCATGGAATAGATGCGGTTTTTGATCTCGTCGGTAATGTGTGGAATGATCTGCACCGTGGCGCCCAGGTAGTCACCCCGGCGCTCCCGGTTCAGCACGGACCAGTAAATCTTGCCGGAGGATACGGAGCTGTTGCCGTTCAGGTCCTCGTCCACGAACCGCTCATAGTGGCCCAGGTCCAGATCCGTCTCGGCACCGTCCTCGGTGACGAAGACCTCGCCGTGCTGATAGGGGCTCATGGTTCCCGGGTCCACGTTGATATAGGGGTCGAACTTCTGGTTGCGGACCCGGACGCCCCGCTGCTTCAGCAGCCGGCCCAGCGATGCCGCGCAGATGCCCTTGCCCAGACCGGACACCACGCCGCCGGTGACAAACACAAATTTGGTGGTCATGCACTCTCCCTGCCTTTCCAAGCTCTCCGCTTTTTCGCCCTGCTCCGCCGGATTTCTCCAATAAAAAAACGGCACCGGAGGACCATTGGCGGCGAAAAGTCCCGACCTTTTCGGGACGTTCAGCTGCGATCCACGGTGTCGCTGTGTGTTCGATTGTGGTCCCGCGGCATGGCCGCGAACCGCTGCCCAAAGCGTTTCCAAAAATACCTTCCTAATATAGCACCAGCCTCCTCAAAAGTCAACGGCGGATTTTTCCTGTCTCTCGGCATCCCCTCGAAACACTGCTCTTGCATGGGACAGTGGGATGTGATATGGTGTCGGCATGGTTACGCCCCGGAATGGCGGAAGCGCTGCATAGCGGACGGGCCGGCATCCTGTGAGGTGCCCTTGAAATATCTCTCATATAGGAGGCCATTTTTATGACCACATCAGAGATCACCCTGGTACCCCTGCCGGAGAGCCGGCGTGACACCTTCATTCAGGAACTGCAGACCTCCTTCGCTGTGGCCGTTGTGGAAGAATACGGGCCTCAGGAAGGGGAGATTATCCCCCGATCAGACATTGAGCAGTCCCTGGACCAGCCTGGGGCAGAGGCGCTGCAGATTCTGCTGGACGGAGCAGCCGTAGGCGGTGCCGTGGTGTCGGGGGCCCAGACGGGTCGCCGCTCTCTGGATCTGCTGTATCTGCGGCAAAACTGCCATAGCCGGGGGATCGGTCTGGCCGCTTGGCAGGCCATCGAGGCCCGATACCCAGACACGCGGTATGGGAAACCATTACACCGTATTTTGAAAAGCAAAACATTCACTTCTATGTTAATAAATGCGGCTTCAAAATCGTGGAATTTTTCAATCCCCACCACAGGGACCCCAGGGAGCCGGACAACGGCATCGTAGGCAGAGATTACTACTTTCGCTTTGAAAAGGATCTGTACCAGTCTTAATCCCCTAAGCTGGCGCAACAGCTCTTGTCGCAAAATAGCAGCTGTGCCGCTGCTCCCCGCATCGGTTTTTGTTTAAAATAACGATTGACTTTATCCCTTTAAAGCTATATATTGAAAAAGTAATCTGAGGCAGCCGAAAGGCAGAGAGGAGTTCGCCATGGGTCGTACCATTCGTTTCACCGTCCCGGCCAACGCTCATTTCTCCTTTATGAAGGCCCGCTATGCGGGCCGTTATTACCATGGGCAAAATCTCCCGGTCGGCTGAAACAGATCCAGCGCTCCCCTACCATTGTATGAGAAGCGGCTCTGTTCCTACCGGGACGGGGCCGCTTTTTATAATTGTCTCTGCGATCCAATGTAGAAAAGGAGAATTGTGATGAAGAAGAAACTGCTTGCTCTGACGCTCGCCGCCCTGATGGCACTGAGTCTGGCCGCCTGCGGCGGCACCAGCGATACCGCTGATACCGGCGATACCGGGACGGAATCCACCGAGAGTACTGATAGCTCTGGCACGGTCTACAAGATCGGCATCTGCCAGCTGGCCCCTCACGTGGCCCTGGATGCTGCCACCGAGGGCTTTATCGACGCCGTGACGGAGGGCCTGGGTGCTGAGAACGTGGACATCGATAACCAGAATGCCGCCGGCGACAGTCCCACCTGCGGCACTATCATCAACGGCTTCGTCTCCGCCGGTGTGGACCTGATCCTGGCCAACGCCACTGCTCCTCTGCAGACCGCTGCCGCCGCCACCTCCACCATCCCGGTGCTGGGCACCTCCGTCACCGAGTACGGCGTGGCCCTGGGCATTGACGGCTTCACCGGCACCGTGGGCACCAATGTCTCCGGCACCTCCGACCTGGCTCCTCTGGATGAGCAGGCCGCCATGGTGAAGGAGTGGTTCCCCGACGCCCAGACCGTGGGCCTGCTGTACTGCTCCGCCGAGGCCAACAGCCAGTACCAGGTGGACAATGTTCAGGCCGCCCTGGAGGAGTTGGGCTACACCTGCACCCAGTACGCCTTCTCCGACACCAACGACATGGCCTCCGTCACCCAGCAGGCCGCGGACAACAGCGACGTGATCTATGTCCCCACCGATAACACCTGCGCCAACAACACCGGCGTCATCGACAACATCTGCCGTCCTGCGGGCGTGCCCATTATCGCCGGTGAGGAGGGCATCTGCGGCGGCTGCGGCGTGGCAACATTGTCCATCAGCTATTATGATCTGGGCTACACCACCGGCGAGATGGCTGTGAAGATCCTCACCGGTGAGGCCGACGTGTCTGAGATGCCCATCGAGTACGCGCCCCAGTTCACCAAAAAGTACAACGAGACCATCTGCGCTGACCTGGGCCTGACCGTTCCCGAGGGCTACGAGGCCATCGTCATCGAGTAATTTTCTCCTGTATTTTCAGGCGGACAGCGGAAAAGGGCTTCCCTTTTCCGCTGTTTTCCGCTATACTGTTGAAGTCTATTACCATTTGCGACAGGGGGAACGCATCGACATGCTGAGTTTCATCAACGCGCTGCCGGGCGCCGTGTCCCAGGGCCTGATCTGGGGCATTATGGCCATCGGCGTCTACATCACCTATAAAATTCTGGACATCGCCGATCTGACGGTGGACGGCTCCTTCTGCACCGGCGCCGCCGTCTTCGTCATGCTCTACACCACCGGCACCAACCTGTGGCTGGCCATGCTGGCGGCTATCGCGGCCGGCATGCTGGCCGGCCTTGTCACAGGGCTGCTGCACACCTTCTGCGGCATTCCTGCCATCCTCTCCGGCATTCTGACCCAGCTGGGTCTCTGGTCCATCAACATGGCCATTATGGACATGAAGGCCACAGTAGCCATCAACGTCACCCAGACGGAGATGCTGGACAATCTGCTGGTGTCTCTGCGCTTTGTTCAGGACGCGGTCAACGGTACCCGTCCCTTCTACCGCCACCCCATTTTGGTGGTGGGGCTATTGACCATTGTGCTGATTGCGGTGCTGTACTGGTTCTTCGGCACGGAGCTGGGCTCCTCCCTCCGGGCCACCGGCTCCAATCAGAACATGGCCCGGGCCCAGGGCATCAACACCGACTTTACCAAGGTCCTGGGTCTTATGATCTCCAACGGTCTGGTGGCCCTGTCCGGCGCTCTGCTGGCCCAGTACAACAGCGCCAGTGAGATCAATATGGGCCGCGGCGCCATTGTCATCGGCCTGGCTGCCGTCATCATCGGTGAGGTGGCCTTCTCCAAGATCTTCCACAACTTTGCTCTGAAGCTGGTGGCGGTGTCCATCGGCGCCATCTTGTACTATATCGTCATCCAGGCGGTGCTGGCCATGGGCCTCAACGCCAACTACCTGAAGCTGCTCTCCGCCGTGGTGGTGGCCATTTTCCTGTCCATCCCCTACTGGAAGGGGCGGTATATCCACGCCAAGGTCCGCACCGGCGCGCAAACGGGAGGAAACGGCCATGCTTGAACTGAAAAACATCTATAAGACCTTTAATGCCGGTACCGTCAACGAAAAGCAGGCCCTGTCCGGACTGAATCTGACCCTCAACGACGGGGACTTTGTCACCGTCATCGGCGGCAACGGCGCTGGCAAGTCCACCATGCTCAACGCCGTGGCGGGCACCTGGGCCGTGGATGCCGGACAAATTCTCATCGGCGGCACCGACGTAACCCACCTGCCGGAATTCAAGCGGGCCAAATTCATCGGCCGGGTCTTCCAGGACCCCATGATGGGCACCGCTCCCACCATGCAGATTGAGGAAAATCTGGCCCTGGCCTCCCGCCGGGGGCAAAGCCGCGGCCTCCGCTGGGGCATCACCAAGACCGAGCGGGCCGACTACCGGGAGCTGCTGCGGGACCTGGACCTGGGACTGGAGGACCGGCTGACCAGCAAGGTGGGGCTGCTCTCCGGCGGCCAGCGTCAGGCGCTGACGCTGCTGATGGCTGCTTTGAAGCGGCCAAAGCTTTTGCTGCTGGACGAGCACACCGCCGCCCTGGACCCCAAGACCGCCGCCAAGGTGCTGGAGCTCTCCGACCGGATCGTGGAGGAGAACCACCTGACCACCATGATGGTGACCCACAACATGAAGGACGCCATTGCCCACGGCAACCGGCTTATCATGATGTACGAGGGGCACATCGTCATCGATGTGTCCGGTGAGGAGAAGAAGAAGCTGACAGTGCCTCAGCTGCTGGAGCTGTTCAGCAAGGTCAGCGGCAGCGACGAGGCCGACGACAAGATGCTGCTGTCCTGATTGTTGCCCATTTTTTTGCAGGGGCCGGAGCCGTCAAAGGGCTTCGGCCCCTGAGCTGCACCCTGTCTCTTTACTGCGCCAAAGTATTTTGTGCGATTTGCCCCTTGACAAAAAGCGGCTACCCTGCGTATAATGCAAACAATCCAGTGAAACCTGTGAGCAAGAGAAGTAACCGGTCCAGTCCCCTTTCAGAGAGCTGTGGAGGGTGGAAGCACAGCGGCGGACACTCCGGCGAATGGACTTGCGAGGGCAGAGCGAACCGGGCCTTTGGCCTTCAGTAGCGACTGACGGGACCCGCACCCGTTACCATGGCGGCGCGTATGAAGTACGCGGAGAGAGGGGGCGCCATGCGCCAACTTGGGTGGTACCGCAGGATGCAAGTCTTGTCCCAATGATGGGGCAGGGCTTTTTTCTTTTCCCTGCCTGAACCGCCGCCCCCCGGAAAGGAGTTTTCAGCATGAAGAACAACACCAAACGATGGTGTCCCGGTCTTTCAGCGTATGCCGTTTGAACCGTTGACCGCTCACCAATCTGATGAATGAAAAGGAGAACTTACCATGAAGCAACTGAAGAAATATTTTGCGGCCCTGCTGGCCCTGACCATGATGCTCTCTCTGGCCGCCTGCGGCGGCAAGGATGACACTGCCGCCACGGAGGAGGATGCCTCCGGTGAAACCGAAACCGCCATGTACAAGATCGGCATTTCCCAATACGGCGAGCACGGCTCCCTGGACAACTGCCGGGAGGGCTTCCTCCAGGGCTTGGAGCAGGCCGGCCTGGTGGAGGGTGAGGACTATACCCTGCTCTATGAAAATGCCAGCTTCGATGACGCCACTGCCACCCAGATCGGACAGTCCTTCTCCGCCGCCGACGTGGATCTGATGGTGGGCATCGCCACACCCGCCGCCGTGGCCTGCTACGCTGCCGCCGAAGATAAAAACATTCCCGTGATCTTCACCGCCATTACCGACCCCGTGGGCGCCCATCTGGATTCCGGCAACATCACCGGCACCTCTGATGTGCTGCCCGTGGCCGGCCAGCTGGAGCTGATCCGGGCCCTGCAGCCCGCCGCCAAGACCATCGGCATTATCTATATGACCAGCGAGGCCAATTCCGTGTACTCCATCGGCGTTTATGAGGAGCTGGCTGGCGACTACGGCTTCAATGTGGAGTCCGTGGGCGTCACCGCCCAGTCTGAGGTGACCCAGGCGGTGGATACCCTGATTGCCCGGGGCGTGGACTGTTTCTCCAATCTGACCGACAATACCGTGGTGGGTGTGCTGCCTGCCATTCTGGAGAAGACCAATGAGGCCGGCATCCCCGTCTACGGCTCCGAGGTAGAGCAGATGAAGCTGGGCTGCGTGGCCGGCGCGGGCCTGGACTACGTGAAGCTGGGCATCCAGACAGGCCTCATGGCCGCCAAAGTCCTTACCGGCGAGGCCACCTGTGAGGAACTGCCCTATGAGGTCATCGAGAACTACGACCTGTATCTCAACAGCGAGGCCCTGGACGCTATGGGAATCACCGTCCCCGAGGACATCGCCCAGACGGCGGTGGAGGCCAGCGCAGCCTGAGCGCACCAGTCCCATAAAATCACTGATTAGGAGGCACGCAGTATGAAACTGCTCACGTATCGGTTCAACGGAACGGAGGCCGTCGGCGCCCTGTCTCAGGATGGCAAGGCCGTCCTGCCCCTGCCCTATGCCGACATGAACACCTTGATCGAGACCGCTTCCCTCTCCGATCTGCGCTCCGCCGCCCAGGCGGCAGAGCGCAGCGGCGCCGGTATCCCGTTGGAGCAGGTGGACCTGCTGGCCCCCATTCCCCGGCCCCGGCAGGATGTGATCTGCCTGGGTATGAACTACCGGGCACACCTGGAGGAGGCCGCCCGCTACAATGCCGACGCCTTTGAAAAGCAAAAGCCCGTGGCGGTGTACTTCTCCAAGCGGGTGACGGAGGCTGTGGCCCCCGGCGGCGACATCCCCCGCCACGCGGGACTGGTGGAGCGGCTGGACTATGAGTCGGAGCTGGCGGTGATCCTGGGAAAAACCGCCCGGAATGTGAAGGCGGCAGAGGCCGGGGACTATGTCTTCGGCTACACCATCATCAACGATGTCTCCGCCCGGGACGTACAGACCGGCCACAAACAGTGGTACTTCGGCAAGGGGCTGGACGGGTTCACCCCCATGGGGCCCTGGATTGTCACCGCCGATGAGATCCCCTTCCCCCCGGCTCTGAACATCGGCTCCACCGTCAACGGTGAGGTCCGTCAGCAGTCCAACACATCTTTGTTCCTCAACTCCATTGAGGATGTGCTGGAGGAGCTCTCCTCCGGCATGACCCTGCTGCCCGGCACTATCATTGCCACCGGCACTCCCGCCGGGGTAGGCATGGGCTTCGACCCGCCCAAATTCTTGAAGGTCGGAGACGTGGTGGAGTGCACCATAGAAGGCATCGGCTTCATCCGCAACACCGTCCGCTGAGGCGGACCACGCAAGGAGGCACAGTTCCATGAACCTGGCAGACCTGCTGGCAGGCGCCCTGATCCAGGGGCTGATTTACACCCTGGTATCCTTCGGCGTCTACATCACCTATTCCATTCTGGACTTTCCGGACCTGGGCGTGGACGGCACTTTCCCCCTGGGGGCCGCCGTTACCGCCGTGCTGCTGACCAAGGGCGTAAACCCCTATCTGACGCTGCCCCTGGCCATGGCCGCCGGGGCCCTGGCAGGCCTCGTCACCGGCCTTATTCACGTGCGGCTGCGGGTGCGGAACCTGCTGGCAGGCATCATCACCATGACGGCCCTGTTCTCCATCAACCTCCAGATCGCCGGGTCCAACCTGACGGTGGAGCGGGCGGTGGACACCATTTTTTCCGCCGGCCCCACCATGGCCCTGCTGGGCGGCCTGACCCTGACGGGCCGGAAGCTGGTGGTGTCCGCGGTGCTGGTGCTGGTGGTAAAGATCGCTCTGGACCTGTACTTCAAGACCAAGTCCGGCCTGCTGCTGCGGGCCGTGGGTGACAA
>CATZYY010000065.1 GCA_958426425.1 uncultured Oscillospiraceae bacterium | reverse complement strand
TCCAGCGTCTGCAACGACGTGGTGGGGGACATCTGCGGCATCGTCAGCGGCACCACCGCCGCCGTCATCGTCACTCGGCTCCAGGCAGCCTTCGACCTGCACAGCGTGCTGGTCAGCGTGGCCGTCACCGCCCTGATCTCCGGCCTCACCATCGGCGGCAAGGCCCTGGGCAAGACCTTCGCCATCCAGCGCAGCACCAGCGTGGTCTACTGGGCCGGCCGCTTTTTACACCTGTTTCACCGCTGAGAGGAGTGCGATTGCGTGATTTTGGAAACCATCCATTCCCCCGCCGACGTGAAGGCCCTGCCCAGGGAGCAGCTGGCACCCCTGTGCGATGAGCTGCGGGAATTTCTGGTCCAGAGCGTCTCCCGGACGGGAGGGCATTTGGCCTCCAACCTGGGGGTGGTGGAGCTGACCGTGGCCATCCACCGGGTGTTTGACACCGCCTCGGACCGGCTGGTGCTGGACGTGGGCCACCAGTGCTACGTCCACAAGGCCCTGACCGGCCGGCGGGAGCTGTTCGAGACGCTGCGGCAGTTCGGCGGGCTCTCCGGCTTCCCCAAGCCCCGGGAGAGCGAACATGACGCCTTCATCGCCGGCCACGCCTCCAACTCCGTGTCGGTGGCGTTGGGCATGGCTCGGGCCCGGACCCTGCGCTACGCCGATTACAGCGTCCTTGCCCTCATCGGAGACGGCGCCCTGACCGGCGGCCTTGCCTACGAGGGCCTCAACAACGCCGGGGCCTCCGGGGAACCGCTGATCGTCATTTTGAATGACAACGGCATGTCCATCAACCCCAACGTAGGCGCCGTGCCCACCCACCTGGGCCGCCTGCGGACCAAGCCCGCCTACTACCACTTCAAAAAGTGGTATCGGGGCCTTTTCGGCGCCCATCCCATGGAAAACCGGCTCTACCGGCTGAGCCACCGGGTGAAATCCTCCCTGAAAAAGGCACTGTGGCCGGGGAGCACCCTGTTCGAGGACATGGGCTTTACGTATCTGGGGCCCATCGACGGCCACGATTTGGACCGGCTGGTTCATGTGCTGGAGTGGGCCAAGGAGCTCCGCGGGCCGGTGCTGGTCCATGTGAACACCGTCAAGGGCAAGGGCTATCCCTTCGCTGAGCAAAACCCGGACAAATTTCACGGCATCGGCCCCTTTGACCCTGAGACGGGCCTTTTGAAAAAGAGCGGGGGAGAGGACTTCTCCGCCGTCTTCGGCAATACCCTTTCTGCCTGCGCGGCGGAGAATGAGCGGGTGTGCGCCATCACCGCCGCCATGGCGGACGGCACGGGCCTCACCGGCTTTGCCAAGGAGTTTCCGGACCGCTTTTTCGACGTGGGCATCGCCGAGGGACACGCCGTGTCCATGGCGGCGGGCCTTGCCAAGCAGGGCATGATTCCGGTGTTTGCCGTGTACGCCTCCTTCCTCCAGCGGGGATACGACATGCTGATCCACGACGTGGCCCTGCTAAACCTGCACGTGGTGCTGGGCGTGGACCGGGCGGGACTGGTGGGCGCCGACGGGGAGACCCACCACGGCTGCTTTGACGCCATGTTCCTCTCCCAGATCCCGGGCTTTACGGTGCTGTGCCCGGCAAACTTCGCGGAGCTGCGGCGCATGGTCCGGCAGGCCCTGTTTGAGATTGCCGGACCTGTGGCGGTCCGCTACCCCAGAGGGGGAGAGGGTAATTTCCGAACCGACACCGCCGACCAAAGCGCCGTGTGCCTGCGGCTGGGGAAGGACGTAACCCTGCTGGGCTACGGCAAGATGATCAACAATCTGCTGGAGGCGGCGGCCCTGCTGGAGCGGCAGGGGGTGGACGCCCGGGTAGTGAAGCTGAACCGGATCTCCCCCCTGGACTATGAGATGTTGGCAGAGCCCATGGCGGGTACGGAGATGCTGCTGGTAGCGGAGGACGCCTTCGGCGCCGGATGCCTGGGGCAGCGGCTGACCTCCATTTTGGCGGAGGCCGGGAAGGCCCCCCGCCGGGTGATTTTGAAGAATCTGGGCAAGACCTTCGCCCCGGAGGGCACTGTGGCCCAGCTGGAACACAGCTTCGGCCTGGATGCCCAGGGCATTGCGTTGGCCGTGTTGGAGGCGAGAGACACATGAGCGTGAAAAAGAAGCGGCTGGACGTGCTGCTGGTGGAGCGTGGGCTCCAGGAGAGCCGGCAGAGAGCCCAGGCTGCCATTATGAGCGGCGAGGTGTTCGTGGCGGGGCAGCGGGTGGACAAGCCCGGCACCGCCGTGGCGGAGGACGCCCAGATCGAGGTCCGGGGCGGCCTTGCCTATGTGAGCCGGGGCGGATTGAAGCTGGAAAAGGCCATGGCCTCGTTCCCCATCGCCTTAACCGGCGCCGTCTGCGCCGACATCGGCGCCTCCACCGGAGGCTTTACCGACTGTATGCTGCAAAACGGCGCGGAGAAGGTCTACGCCGTGGACGTGGGCTACGGGCAGCTTGCCTGGAAGCTGCGGTCCGACCCCCGGGTGGTGTGTCTGGAGCGGACCAACGCCCGGTATCTGACACGCGAGCAGATCCCCGACGTGCTGGACTTCGCCTCCATCGACGTCAGCTTCATCTCCTTGAAGCTGATTTTCCCGGCCCTCTATGAACTGCTGCGGCAGGGGGGCCACATCGCCTGCCTCATCAAGCCCCAGTTTGAGGCCGGACGGGAAAAGGTGGGGAAGAAGGGCGTGGTCCGGGACCCGGCGGTGCATCTGGAGGTGCTGGAGCACTTCCTGGACCATGCAAGGGAAAACCACTTTACAGTCCTTGGCATTACGTACTCTCCCATTCGAGGGCCTGAGGGCAACATCGAATATTTGGGGTATCTGGAAAAGAGCGAGGCGGCCGAGCAAATCCCGGACCTGAAGGCCCTGGTGGACGAGTCCCACCAGGTGCTGCGGGAGCGGGGGGAAGGAGGGACACCGTGAAAAAGATCATACTCTGTCCCAACCCCAACCGGGACCGGGGCATGGAGTGCACCCGCCGGGCGGAGGCCATTTTGAAGGAGCTGGGCTTTGAGACGGTGGTGTGTTCCCCCTTCCGCGACCAGAAGGAGGGGGCCTTTGCCGACTACGACGTAAAGCCCCTGACCGCGGAGCTAAAGACCGCTGACCTGCTGATTACCTTCGGCGGGGACGGCACCATTTTGCACCTTGCCAAGCTGGTGGCCCTGAACAAGATCCCGGTGCTGGGCATCAACATGGGCGGTCTTGGGTTCATCGCGGAGCTGGAGGCCGGCGAGCTGGAGGCCCTGCGCAAGCTGAAGGACTGGGACTTCCAGACGGAGCAGCGGATGATGCTGGACGTGTCCGTTCAGCGGGATGGCCGGCAGATCTACACCAACCTGGGCCTCAACGACGCGGTGATCCGGGAGGGTCCTATCTCCCACGTCATCCATCTGAAGATCTCCTCCGACGGGCGGCATTTGGCGGACATCGCCGGGGACGGCGTCATCATCGCCACCCCCACCGGGTCCACGGCCTACTCCCTCTCTGCCGGCGGGCCGGTGGTGGAGCCGGTGGCCCAGACCATGGTGGTGTGCCCCATCTGCATCCACAACATGCGCTTTTCCTCTTATGTCCTGTCGCCGGAGCACACGCTGACCATCGAGCTGGAGCGCAACGGCCGCAAGCCGGTGTACCTGTGCGTGGACGAGAGCCGGGCCTTCTCCCTGAAATCCGACGACAAGGTGCTGGTTCGCCGCTCCAAGCACACGGTGAAGCTGGTGCGGCTGTCGGAGCGGAGCTTCTGCGAGATCTTTGCCCAAAAAATGTTGCCGGGAGGGTTTGTTGACCATGAAAAATGACCGTCAGAACATGATCCTGGAGATCATTGCCCAGGAAAATATCGAAACCCAGGAGCAGCTGCTCAGCCGCCTCCAGGAGCGGGGCATCTCCAGCACCCAGGCCACCATCTCCCGGGACATCAAGCAGATGCACCTGATTAAGGAGCCGGTGGGCCACGGGGTCTACAAGTACGCCGTGTCCGGCAACCGGACCCGCCTGAACTTCGCGGAGAAGCTGCGGACCATCTTCCGTCAGAGCATCACCAGCATCGACAGCGCCCAGAACATCGTGGTGGTCAAAACCATGCCGGGTTTGGCAAGTGCCGCCTGCGCCGCCCTGGACGATATGGACATCACCTACATGGTGGGGTCCCTTGCGGGGGACGACACGGCCTTTCTGGTGATGAAGGACGCGGAGTCCGCCGCCAACTTCTGCGAGGAGATCAAGGAGATGCTGTAAGGAGGGCCGGGAGGCGCCGGAGCAAAGCCTTCCCCGGAGGGGAAGGCTTGACACGGAAAAGCCCCATCCTCCACCAGTCCAGCGGCAGCGGAAAGAGAAGGAATGGGTCTCGACGCCCGCCCCGTCCGCCCACCGCACCCGCTTTGCGGGGACCAGGCTCTTTAAGCGCCAGGGAATCGGCGCAGGGTCGACGAGGGTCTCGACGCCTGCCGCACCGCTTCGCCCGACCCCCGTCCTCACGGACAGGCGGGACGCCTGTCCGTCTCAGCGCCTTTTCTTTTGGACCGTCCACGGCCCATTTTCTTTTCGGAAAGGCCGAAAAGAAAATGGGGGGTGGATTCCCCGGAAGACTTCCGACCACCCGCCCTCCCCCGGGGGAGGGCAAAAACCCCGTATCCAGGAGGGATTTCCATGCTGGAACTGCTGCACATCGAGAATATCGCCGTCATCGAGGAGGCGGACATCCGCTTCCGGCCCGGCTTCAACGCCCTGACCGGCGAGACCGGCGCCGGCAAGTCCATCGTCATCGACGCCATGGGCGCCGTGCTGGGGGGCCGGACCTCCCGGGAGCTGATCCGCACCGGGGCGGACCGGGCCTTTGTCAGCGCCTGCTTTTCCGGCGTTCCGGCGGATCTGCCGGGCCTAAGCGAGTGCGGCGTCAGCCCCGATGAAAACGGCGAGCTGCTGCTCCAGCGGGAGATCTATGAGGACGGGAAGAACACCTGCCGGGCCAACGGCCGGCCCGTCACCGTGGCCCAGCTGCGGCGGATGGGCGCGGAGCTTTTGAACATCCACGGACAGCACGACGGCGCGGCGCTGCTGGACGAGGAGCGCCACGGGGCCTATCTGGACCGCTTCGGCCGCACCGACGGCCCCCTGAATGCCTACCGGGAGGCCTACGGCGTCCTGTGGGACCTGGAGGCGCAGATGTCCGCGCTGCGGATGGACGAGGCGGAAAAGGCCCGGCGCATGGACAGCCTCCGGTTCCAGATCGACGAGCTGGAGCGGGCGGAGCTGGTGAGCGGCGAGGAGGAGGCCCTGCTGGAGCGGAGAAATCTGCTGCGCAACGGGGAGAAGTACCTCTCTGCCCTGTCCGGGGCGGATTACGCCCTCAGCGGCGACGACGAGGGCGGCGGCGCCGTGTGGGCCCTGCGGCAGGCGGAGGAGGCCGTAGCCGCCATCCGCACCCTGGGCGGCGACATGGCGGAGCTGTACAAACGCCTGGAGGAAGCCCGCTGTGAAGTCTATGACCTTGCCGAGACTATCCGGGACAGGCGGGAGGAATTTGACTTCTCCCCGGCGGAGCTGGACGCGGTGGAGAGCCGGGCGGACCTGCTGTACCGGCTGAAAAAGAAGTACGGCGCCACGGTGGAGGACTGTATGGCCTACCTGGACCGCTGCCGGGCGGAGCTGGACGCCATAGAGACGGCGGATGATCAGCTCCTGCGGCTGGAAAAGCAGCGGGCCAAGGCGGAGCAGGCGGTGCTCTCTGCCGGCGCGGCGCTGACGGAGGCCCGGCGTCAGGCGGCGGCGGTGCTGGAGCAGCGCATTCAGGCGGAGCTGCGGGACCTGGACATGCGGCGGGTGCGGTTTGCCATCGAGTTCACCCCCCGGGCCCCCGGTCCCGACGGCTGCGACACCATCCGCTTTTTGATGTCCGCCAACGTGGGGGAGGACCTGCGGCCCATCGCCAAGATCGCCTCCGGCGGTGAGCTTGCCCGCATCATGCTTGCGCTGAAAAACGTCTTGGCGGAGCAGGAGCTGGTGGGGACTCTGGTCTTTGACGAGGTGGACACCGGCGTTTCCGGCCGGGCGGCCCAGAAGGTGGCGGAGAAATTGGCCCAGGTCAGCCGCCGCAAGCAGGTGCTGTGCGTGACCCATCTGCCCCAGTTGGCCGCCATGGCGGACACCCACTTCTCCGTGGAGAAGGGGGAAGACAAGGGAAGAACCTTTACACACGTTGTCCTGCTGGACCGGGAGCAGCGAAAGGCGGAGCTTGCCCGGATCACCGGCGGCGCGGCGGTGACGCCGGCCCTGCTGGAGAGCGCCGGGGAGCTGCTGGACGCGGCGGAGGCCTACCGGAAGGGGCTGTGAGCCCTAAAAGCGGGCTGTGCGTTTCAGGCATGGGCGGCCCCATGTCGTATGCAATGGGTCGTTTCCCTGAATCTATCGGGCTTTATGAAAACAAGCAGGCGGGCACTTAGGTGCCCGCCTGCTTGTTTGTTCCGACGGTTGGCCCTAGGACCAACGGGGACACCGCGCCCCGTGGGTTCTCCGGGTGCTGCTTGTCAAAGGAGCCTCGCAGAGTTCGCGCCCGCAGGCGCGAAAAAGATCAAATTGGTTTTCGTCAGCAGCATGTGCGTGGCCGAAAACATGGCATTGACGCTTTTTCGACAGTGCAAGGTCCCGGCTGCGCCGCTGTGCAACCGGGGCCCGTTCTTATGCGCGCCGAGGACTGCCGCTGGCGGGAAGGAAGGGTGTGTGCGGGAAACCCAGGAGGGGTTTCCTGCACGTTTTGAATCAAAAGATGTTGGACGGCTTGCAAAACCGTCCAACATCGCCTAAATCTGTTCAAACAAACGCAGGCCCCGGCTGCCGTGAAGCAGCCGGGGCCGTATCTTGCGAGGGAGACTGTAAGCCGGGTTCTGTATCTGACAGTCATCTATCTAGACGCGCCGTTGCCAACGCGTTCAAGCCACCTCCTAAGGACGGCCGGGCCGGCCATCTGTCCTTTCCACGGTGTTGCTCCGGATAGAGTTTACAGCGACGGACACTTCCGAGCCGTCGGGTGCGCTCTTACCGCACCTTTCCACCCTTACCGTCAGGGCTACGCTCTGACGGTAAGGGTGGAAAGGTCCCGATCCCTGCGGGATCGGGTCGCTGCGGCGGGCTGATCCAAATCGTGAAGAGGGACCCTTCGTCCCTCTTCACACAACACCCCTGCGCTGTTCCGCGCGGAAAAATCATTGCGCTGTTCGGGAGAGGGGGCCTCGCCCCGCTGCGCGGGGCATTGCGTTTCACTGCCGCTTGTTCCCTTACCGGCACAGTGTAACCCTGCCGGCGGTATATCTCTGTTGCACTTTTCCTGAAGTCGCCTTCGGCGGGCGTTACCCGTTATCCTTGCCCTGTGGAGCCCGGACTTTCCTCATGGACGGCCTTTCGGCCTGCCCACGCGACTGTCTGTCTTCCTCGCAAAGGTTATTGTAACCGACGGCGGGGAGAAAGTCAACGCGGAAAATTTCCGCGCCGCGTTGTATTTTGCCCCTGTTTGTGGTAGAATTTCCATCGTATGAGCCTCCGTACACCGGAGGGACAGAAGGAGCGATTCCATGAACCTGGATACGTATATGAACGCCCTGCGGGGCAGGACCGCCGCCGTGCTGGGGGTGGGCGTCAGCAACCGGCCGTTGATCGAGCTGCTGGTGGACCACGGCTGCGCCGTCACCGCCCGGGATAAAAAGACCGACCTGGGGGACCTGGGGACGGCCCTGGAGGCCAAAGGCGTAAAGCTGCGGCTGGGGGAGGACTACCTGGAGGGCCTCACCGAGGACGTGATCTTCCGCACGCCGGGCCTGCGGCCGGACCTGCCGCCCATTGCCGCCGCTGTGGAGCGGGGCAGCCGGTTAACCTCTGAGATGGAGGCCTTTTTCGACGTGTGCCCCTGTCCCATGATCGCCGTCACCGGCAGCGACGGCAAGACCACTACCACCACTATTATCGCGGAACTCCTGCGCCGCAGCGGCAAAACCGTCCACCTGGGCGGCAACATCGGCCACCCGCTCCTTGCCGAGGCGGGGACCATTGCCCCGGACCACGTGTCCGTGCTGGAGCTGAGCTCCTTTCAGCTGATGACCATGAAAAAGAGTCCCCACATTGCCGTCATCACCAATCTCTCACCCAACCATTTGGACTATCACCGGGACTACGCGGAGTACATTGCTGCCAAGGAAAACATCTTTACACATCAGACCGCCCAGGATATTGCCGTGTTTAACACCGACAATGATGACACGGTCCGCTGCGCCGCCAAGGCTCCGGGCCGGGTACGGTGGTTCTCCCGACAAAAAGAGGTTGCCGACGGTGTGTTCCTCCGGGGCACTGCCGTGGTGGCCCGGGGCCGCGGTGCGGAGCGGGTGGTGATGGACACCGCCGACATCCGTCTGCCCGGCGTCCACAACATCGAGAACTACCTGGCGGCCATCGCCGCCGTGGACGGCCTGGTGGCCGACGAGACTATCCGGGACTTTGCCCGGACCTTCGGCGGCGTGGAGCACCGGATCGAGCTGGTCCGGGAGCGGAATGGCGTCCAGTGGTACAACGACTCCATCGCCTCCAGCCCCAGCCGCACCATAGCGGGGCTGCGGAGCTTTTCGGAGAAGGTCATTTTGATCGCTGGAGGCAAGGATAAGGGCATCTCCTACGCCCCCCTGGGCCCGCAGATCAACAAACATGTGAAGCTGCTGATCCTCTGCGGTGCCACGGCGGGAGTCATCCGTCAGGCCGTGGAGCAGGCGCCCAACTACGATGGGCTGGAGATTCTGGAGGTGGAGGACTACCCCACGGCGGTCAGCACGGCGGACAGCCGCGCCCAAGCGGGGGACGTGGTGATTTTGTCCCCGGCAAGCACTTCCTTTGACCGCTTCGCCAACTTCATGGAGCGGGGCCGGGTCTTCAAGGACCTGGTGAACGCCCTGCCCTGAAAAAAGGGGAAATAGGGCCAACCCCTGCCCGCATAGGATGGCGGGAAGGGGAGGTGAGGGGCCATGGCCCTGGGATTTCACTACTACCGCCGCCGCCTTGCCCGGCTGCGCTTGGCCCGGCTTGGGGCGGCGGCCCTAGGGGCGCTGGTGCTGACGGCGCTGCTGATCGCGGCTGGGCGGATGCGGCCGCTGCTGACCAGCCTTGCCACCACCCGGGTCTCCAACGCCATCACCCAGGTGGTCAGTCAAGCGGTGGACGAGGCCATCGCCTCCGGCGAGCTGGACTATGAGAATCTGGTGAACTTCGAGAAGGACAACGACGGGAAGATCACGGCGGTGCGCAGCAACATGGCCGCCTTCAACCTGCTCCAGTCCCACATTTTACAGACAGTGCTGGAGCGGATCAACCAGGTGTCGGTGCGGGATTTGTCCATTCCCATCGGCAGCCTCACCGGGTCGGCGCTGCTGTCGGGCCGGGGGCCCCGGATTACCGTGCGGATGGAGTCGGTGGGGTCCTCGGAGGCCAATTTCCGCAACGCCTTCACCTCCGCCGGCATCAACCAGACCAAGCACCAGATCATTCTCACCATCGATGTGTACGTCAGCATCCTGCTGCCGGGCTTCACCACCGCCACCAAGGTCTCCAACTCCTTTGTGGTGGCGGAGACGGTGATCGTGGGCTCGGTGCCGGACAGCTACACCTATTTCAGCACCGATCCAGAGACCTACGAGGAGGATTTGAAGGACTACATCCTCAACGGAAACTAACGGAAGGGGAGGGCCCCTCCCCTTCCAAAGAAAGGCAGGTACCCCCATGGACTATCGGGAGGAAATGAAGCAGCTGCGGGACTTTCTGAACCAGCAGAGCTACCTATATTATGTTTTGGACGCGCCGGTGATCCCGGACTATGAGTACGACAAGCTCAACCGCCGGCTGGAGGAGCTGGAGGCGGCCCACCCCGAGGAGATCACCCCCGACTCTCCCACCCAGCGGGTGGGAGACAAAATCCTGGAGGGCTTTGAGACCTACGAGCACCCGGTGCCCCTGGAGAGCCTCATGGACGTGTTCAGCGCCGAGGAGGTATCGGAGTTCTGCGGCCGGGTTTCCGAGGCCCTGGGCGACGCCGTGGCCTACTCCGTGGAGCCCAAGGTAGATGGACTGTCCGTGGCCCTGGAGTACCGGGACGGCGTGTTCGTCCGGGGCGCCACCCGAGGCGACGGCCGGATTGGGGAGGACGTGACGGAGAACCTGAAAACCGTCCGCTCCATCCCCATGACCCTGCCGGACAAGCTCCCCCGGCTCATCGTCCGAGGAGAGATCTACATGTCCCGGGCGGTGTTCGCCGAGCTCAACGCCCAGCGGGAGCTCCAGGGCAAGCCCCTGATGGCAAATCCCCGGAACGCCGCCGCCGGAAGTCTGCGGCAGCTGAATCCCAAGATCTGCGCGGAGCGGAAGCTGGACATTCAAGTTTTCAACCTCCAGCTAGCGGAGGGGAAAACCTTCACCTCCCACGCCGAGACCCTGGAATATTTGGCCACCCAGCACTTTAAGGTGATCCCCCACGTGACGCTCACCGGGGCGGAGGCGGTCCAGGCGGAGATTGAGCGCATCAACGATGAGCGCATGGACTATCCCTTCGACATCGACGGCGCCGTGATGAAGGTGGACCATTTGGCGGACCGGGAGCGCATGGGCTCCACCGCCAAGGCCCCCCGGTGGGCGGTGGCTTTCAAGTATCCACCGGAGAAGAAATACTCCAAAGTAACGGACATCGTGGTGCAGGTGGGCCGCACCGGGGTCCTGACCCCCAAGGCGGTGCTGGAGCCGGTGCGCCTTGCGGGTACCACCGTCACCAACGCCACCCTCCACAACCAGGACTTCATCGCCGAGAAGGACATCCGCATCGGGGACACGGTGCTGGTCCAGAAGGCCGGGGAGATCATTCCGGAGATTCTGGAGGTGGACCTTTCCAAGCGGCCGGAGGGCACGATGCCCTACACGCTGCCCCAGACCTGCCCGGTGTGCGGCGCCCCCGTGGTCCGGGACGAGGACGGTGCAGCCCTGCGGTGCACCGGCGCCGAGTGCCCGGCCCAGCTGCTGCGCAACCTCACCCACTTTGCAAGCCGGGACGCCATGGACATCGACGGCTGCGGCCCCGCCGTGGTGCAGCAGCTGGTGGACGCGGGCCTGGTCCGCACCGCCGCGGACCTGTACGGCCTCCACGCCGCCGACGTTGCCAAGCTGGACCGGATGGGGGACAAGTCGGCAGAAAATCTCATCCGGGCCATTGAGAACTCCAAGGCCAACGATTTGAGCCGCCTGATCTACGGCCTGGGCATCCGGCAGGTGGGCGAGAAGGCCGCCAAGGTCCTCTCCGCCCGGTTCGGCACCATGGAGGCCCTGATGGCCGCTACGGAGGAGGCCCTGACGGAGATCCCCGACGTGGGCGCCGTCACCGCCCGGTGCATTGCGGAGTACTTCGCCGGGTCCCAGGCAAGGGACCTGATCGCCCGGCTGAAGGCCGCCGGGGTCAACATGACCTCCACGGCGGAGCCGGTGGGGGACCTGCTGTCCGGGAAGACCTTCGTGCTGACCGGAGAGCTGACCGCCTATTCCCGGAAGGAGGCCGGGGAAAAGCTGGAGGCCCTGGGGGCCAAGGTCTCCGGGTCCGTGTCCAAGAAGACCAGCTGTGTGGTGGCCGGGGAGGCCGCCGGGTCCAAGCTGCGCAAAGCCCAGGAGCTGGGCGTGCCCGTCATCGACGAGGAGGCCTTCCTGGTACTGATCGGGGAGAAGGAGGGAGACCCCGCCGCGGTTTTGGCCTCTCTGGACCGACCCCAGGCGTAACGCCGTCCGTTTCAGCGTCCGCTCACAGGGAAACGACCAAGGAAGTGGGGAAATTTTTCTGTCCCGTCTCTCGCCTCAGGCGGAGGGAGAAGGAACTTCACCGCCTCCGCAGCCGTGTTCCAGGACTGGATAGATAGAGACATGCCCCGCAGCCGCCCAAGTGGACGGCCGCGGGGCATGAACATGTTCTACGCCGCTTTTCCCCAGGTACAGGCGCGGCGCTCTCCGCCTAGCGGCGAAAACAGCCAAGAGCGGCGGGAAGGTTTCTCTGTCCGCCAGCGCCAACAGCCAAGGGCAATGGCCCAAAGCCCCCTCCGCCCACCGCCTCTCCGGGCGGAAACGGAGCCTGAACCCCCCTCCGCCCGGTGGTCCCAAAGACCAAGGTTGGAGGGGTTTTGTATTAAAAAATCTAACAAAATCGATTACGTATTTTGATTTGTTACAAAAAAGTTACGCAAATTTGTGCGGACCGCCAAAATTTCCGACGGCCGCACTGGGAAATCTTATCCACATCCGCCATAGACACGGACCGGCCCTTCGTGATATACCATAACCGTGGCCGGGAGACCGGCACAATTCAATCCAGAAAGGATGTGTGTTTCCCATGAGATTGCATTCTGAGGCTGATATCCAGGAGTTCCTGGACACCGTGGCGTCCTGCGAGGGCGACGTGTATCTGAAGAGCCCGGAGGGAGACATTTTTAATTTGAAATCTTCTCTCTCCCGCTA
>CATZYY010000064.1 GCA_958426425.1 uncultured Oscillospiraceae bacterium | reverse complement strand
TCCGGGGCTCGTAGCGCATCCGGTTCTCGTCGTCGATGGTCTTGCCGGTCTGGATGCACAATAATACGTCGTGGGCCTCGGCGTCCTCTTTCCGCAGGTAGTGGGCGTCGTTGGTGCAGACCATGGGGATGCCGGTCTCCTGATGGATGCGCAAAATCCCCTGGTTCACTTGCCGCTGGTCCGGGATACCGTGGTCCTGAAGCTCCAGGTAGAACCGCTCCGGCCCAAAGAGCTCCGAAAGCTCCAGGGCGTAGTTTTTCGCATTTTCATACTCGCCGTTGCGGAGCCTGCGGGGGATCTCGCCGGCAAGGCAGGCGCTGAGGGCGATGAGCCCGCCGCTGTAGCGCCGCAGCAGCGCCTGGTCGATCCGGGGCTTGATGTAAAAGCCCTCGGTCCACCCGGCGGAGACCAGGTAGGAGAGGTTGCGGTAGCCCTCCTCATTCTCGCACAGCAGCACCAAATGGCGGCTCTCGGCGTCAAACTCGTGGACCTTGTCGAACCGGGACCGGCCCTGGGGCGTCACATAGACCTCGCAGCCGATGATGGGCTTCACCCCCGCCGCCTTGCAGGCGCGATAGAAGTCGATGGCGCCGTACATCACCCCGTGGTCCGTAATAGCGCAGGCGGTCTGACCCATGGACTTGACCACCTCCGGCAGGTCCTTGATGCGGCAGGCGCCGTCCAGGAGGCTATACTCTGTATGCACATGCAGATGGACAAAGGCCATAGAGGGCCTCCTTTCCGATATTGGCGGAGCGGCAGAAGATCACTCCACTTCTGACCCGCAGTGGGGACAGAACTTGGGCAGCAGGCCGGGCAGACGCATTCCCCGGCAGAGGTTGGCGCCGCAGACAGGGCAGCGCACCCAAAGGGCGGCGACTGAGGCCACCAAAATGGCCCCCATGGAAAGCCCCAGCAGGGCCATGGCCAACTGTTCCCAGCGGCAGGCGGCGGCCCAGGCAGGCACCAGCAGTCCCAAGCCGCTGTAAAACACGATCCCAATGGTCCGCATCCGGCGGCGATTACTCTTGAAGGGTTTGTTCACAGGCACCTCACAGCTCCTTTCCGCAGCCGGGGCAATGCCTGGGCAATCGGGTGGGCAGACGGCCTCCCAGCATCAGAGATTCCCCGCAGTGGGGGCACCGCAGCCTGGAAAAGGCCAGGCCCAATCCCACAGCCGTCAGCGCCGCCCCGGCCACCAGCAAAAGGGCCGTCAGGGCTGCCGGGGGAGCATACCCGGCCAAGAGGAGCAAGTCCAGCACCAGCAATCCCAGGCCGCCGCCGGACAGGATGTGGGCGCGCCTTAAGATTTCACGGCAGGTCAGATCATCCAGCTTTTTCATGGACCGTTCTCCTCTCCGGGCCCTCAGCCCGCCTGCTCCTCCTCCAGCATCTGCTCCAGGAGCTCCGTGGCGGTAACCACCATATTGTCGCAGTGGGCGGTGACACCCAGTCTCTGAGAGGCCGGGTTCTTCTCCGTGACGCCGGGTCGGGCCCGCAGCAGCTCCCCGCAGCAGGTCAGGCCGAACACGGCCTCAAACCGGCGGCGGAACTCCTTGACGCGCTGATACACCGCCCGCTTTCCGGCGGCATCGGCGCCGTCGGTGTGGGGGTGCAGCAAACTCAGCACCAGCACGCCGCCGCTGATGGCGCCGCACAGCTCGCTGCGGCTGCCGCCAACACCGCCGCCAAAACCCGCTGCCATTGCCGCCACCTGCTCCGGGGTGAAGTCGGTCAAATCCGCAAAAGCGGCGGCCACCGACTGGGCGCAATTATAGCCGGTCCGATGATATTGATATGCCTGTGCACAGCGATCCATAGGTGATATTCTCCTTTATCTTCCGTAATGTATATTGGCTTTACAGTCCTTCCGCCATCTCCATCAGTTTCCGCAGGCGGTGGTTCAGACAGGACTTGGTCACCGGCGGGTCAAAGGTCTCCGCCAGCTCGCTGAGACTCAGCTCCGGGTGGGCCTCCCGCAGGGCGGCGGTCTGTTTCAGCTTCTCCCCCAGCTTCTCCAGCTGCCCGGACCCCCGCAGCCGCCGGATGGCCTCCAGCTGCTCCTGGGCCGCCAGTACCGCCTTGTCCAGATTGGCGCTGTCGCAGTTGAGGCGGCGGTTGACACTGTTCCGGAGGTCCTTTTCCAGCTTGGCGGACATGACCTTCATGGCCGCCACCGGGGCGCCGATCAGGGTGAGAAAATCCTCGATCTGGTCGCTCTGCTTGAAGTAGGTGACGAAGCTGCCGTTGCGGCTGACGCTTTTGGGCGGATAGCCGCTCTCCCGCAGCAGCACCTCCAGCTCCCGGCTTGCCTGCTGATGGGAGGTGACCAGCTCCAGGTGGTAGCGCTTGAGGGGATCGATGATGCTGCCCCCGGCAAAGAACACCCCCCGCAGGAAGGACGCCTTGCAGCACTCCTCCTCCAGCAGGGCGAAGTTGATGTGGAGCACCAGATTCTGCCGCGGATCGTAGCCCAGCATGTCGGTAATCCGCTCAAGCTTCCGCCGCTCCGTGATCTGGAAGACCATCTTCCCCGCCCCGCCGGGCTCCGTCTGAGGGCCGGTCTCCGGCTGACGGTCAAAGCGCAGGTTAAAGGCCCGGTGGAACAGCTTGGGCAGCCGGGCGGCAAAGTTGGGGTTTTCTGTAATAATCCGGATTTCCGTGGCGCTGAAGGTATTGCAGTAGAGCAGGATGCCGTAGGCCTCCGCCCGGGCGCAGCAGGACTTCTGTACCGGCAAGCGGCACAGCTCGTTTTTGGCGTCAAAGGAAAAGGACATGGCGTCGCTCCTCTCTCAGTTTCTTCAGCGGCGGCTTCGCCCCTCCACGTGGGAAGCGTTCTGGTGGAAGTCGTAGCGGTCCCCGGCGATGCGGACGCTGCGCTCGGCGTGGAGCAGAATCAGCTCCCGGGCCAGATGGTCCGGGTGGTGGCGGACAAAGCCGTTTTCCACCGTGGCAATGGGCCGGTCCACCAGCTCCACCCCCATGGCGGCGCACCGCTCCCGGTCCCCGTACAACGGCTCGGCCCCCTCCTGGGCGTACCGGGCGGCCACGTCCCTGGGAATGGGGGAGGAATTGGCCAGACACAGGTCAAAAAGCCCCGGAGCCGAGTGGGCAAACAGGGCGGCGATGTGGTCGCAGACGGTATAACCCTCGGTCTCCCCCTCCTGGGTCATGACGTTGCAGACGTAGACCTTCAGGGCGTCGGAGGCCTGGATGGCCTCGGGGATGCCCTCCACCAGGAGATTGGGGATGATGCTGGTATAGAGGCTGCCGGGCCCCAGCACGATCATATCCGCCTCCCGGATGGCGGTCAGGGCCTCCGGCAGGGCCTTGGGGTGCTCCGGCAGCAGGCGCACCTTGCGGATGCGGCAGTCCTCCTTCTTCTTGCAGTAGAAGATCTTGGACTCCCCCACCACACTGGCGCCGTTTTCAAACTCCGCCTCCAGCCGCACGTCGGCAGTGGTCACCGGCAGGACCCGGCCGGTGACGGCAAGGACCTGACTCATGCGGCTCACGGCCACGTCGAAGGAGGGGGAGATGCCGTTTAAGGCCGCTAAAAAGAGGTTACCAAAGCTCTGTCCCGCCAAGGTGCCCTCGGTAAAGCGGTAGCTGAGCAGCTCCCGCATAACGGGCTCGGTGTTGGCCAGGGCCTCCATACAGTTGCGGATGTCGCCGGGCGGCGGCATCCCCAGGTCCTGCCGCAGCATGCCGGAGCCGCCGCCGTCGTCAGCCACCGACACCACGGCGGCCAGATTCTTGGTGTATTGCTTCAAGCCCCGCAGCATGTTGGCAAGGCCGTGGCCGCCGCCGATGACGGCGATGCGGGGCCCCCTTGCCCTGGGCAGGCGATAGGACGCCGGTCGATTTTCCATAGGCGTCCCTCCCTCATCCGCTGCGGGCCATGTCCCGGTGGGCCTCCGTGGCGGGGAAGCCCTGCCGCCGGACAAAGTCCGTCAGGGTGTGGGCCACCGCCACAGAGCGGTGATGGCCGCCGGTACAGCCCACGGCGATGGTCAATGAGGTCTTGCCCTCCTCGGCGTACAGCGGCAGCGTAAAGGACAGCAGGTCCTCCAGCTTCTTCATGAAGTCCCGGGTCTGCTGGAAGCTGAACACGTAGTCCGCCACCGGCCCGTCCAGCCCGGTCATGGGCCGCAGGTCCTGGATGTAAAAGGGGTTGGGCATGAACCGCACGTCCAGCACCAAATCCGCCTCCAGGGGCAGGCCGTACTTGAAGCCGAAGGAGGTGACGTTGACGGTCATGGCCCCCCGCTCTCCCTCCTGCCCGAACAGCCGCAGCAGCTCTCCCCGCAGCTGGGCGGTGGAGGTGCGGGAGGTGTTGATGACGAAGTCCGCCCGCTCCTTCACCGGGGCCAACAGCTCCCGCTCCCGGCGGACCGCATCCTCCAGAGAGTCAGCCTCGCCCCGCAGGGGATGGCGCCGGCGGGTCTCCTTGTAGCGCTTGATAATGGTCTCCGGCGATGCCTCCAGAAACAGCATCCGGCAGGAGCACATGGATTTCAGCTTATCCAGCACGTCGAACAGCTCCGTGAAGGAGTCCGCCGTGCGCACGTCATACACCAGGGCCACCCGGTCGTACCGGCCGCTGACCCCGGCGCAGAACTCGGCAAATTTCAAAATCATGGCGGCGGGCATATTGTCCACAATGTAAAAGCCCATATCCTCCAAAAAGGAGGCCGCCTTGCTCTTTCCGCCGCCGGAAAGGCCGGAGATCACCAGAATTTCCATATCCATCTACCTCCCAACAAATCCGCGCCGAAAATTGTGCGCGGGGCACCCGCCTCAGTCCCGGATGATCTTCACTTCCGGCTCCAGGGTGACACCGGCCCGGTCCAGTACCTGCCGCTGAATCTGGGCGATCAGCTTCTCCACGTCGGCGCAGGTAGCGCCGCCCCGGTTGATGACGAAGCCCGCATGCTTCTCGCTGACCTGGGCGCCGCCTACGGTCAGTCCCTTGAGGCCGCACTGGTCGATCAGCGTCCCGGCAAAGTACCCCTCCGGCCGCTTGAAGGTGCTGCCGGCGCTGGGCCACTCCAGAGGCTGACTGTTCCTCCGCCGGTCCATCAGCTCCCGCATATGGCTGCGGATGGTGTCCGGATCGCCGGGGGGCAGGTGAAACACGGCGTGGAGCACCACTGCCTCCGGATGGTCTGTCAGGAGGCTGCGGCGGTAGCCGAAGGCCATCTCCTCCCCGGAGAGGGTGCGAATCCCCTCCTCCGGAAACAGCACCGACACGCTGGAGATCACCTGCTTCATCTCCCCGCCGTAGGCCCCGGCGTTCATGCACACGCCGCCGCCTACGCTGCCGGGGATGCCGTGGGCAAACTCCAGGCCGCTGAGACCCTGCTGACAGGCAAACTCCCCCAGCCGGGCAAGAGACCCCCCGGCCTCGGCCAGGATGGTGTCCGGCGCCGCTCCCGGCTCCAGCCGGGCAAGGCCGGAAGTCTCAATCACCAGCCGGTCCAACCCCGCGTCCGGGCAGAGCAGATTGGTGCCCCGGCCGATGACCAGGGGCCTTGCGCCGCACTCCTGGGCGAAGCTCAGCAGCAGCACCAGCTGGGCCCCGGAGGCGGGAAACGCCATCCGCCGGGCGGGCCCGCCGATGCGGAAGGAGGTGTGCCGGCTCATGGGCTCATCCTCCGCGATTCTCAAATCCGGCAGATAGTCCGCCATTTTCTTGTCAAATCCAGTGCACCAGTCCATAACCCTCTCCCTCCGCGCCCTAGGGCGCTGAACAAATCCCGCCGGCCCGAAGGCCGGCGGGGCCATAGGTCACACAACCCTTTGCAATAAGGCCGCGCCGATGATGCCGGCGTCGTTGCCCAGTTCCGCCCGCAGCACCCGGGTGACCCGGCCGCCGTGGCGGGCATAGCACTCCCGGGCCACAATTTCCCGCAGGGGCTCCAGCAGCAGCGCCTCCGGCGCCGCCGCCACGCCGCCGCCGATGGCCACCGCCTCCGGCCGCAGGATGTTGATGAGGCTGGTGGCACCGTTTGCCAGATAGGCCACATACTGCCGGCACACCGCCAGGGCCGTTTCGTCCCCGGCCAGAGCCGCCTGGAAGGCGGTGCGGCCGTCCACGGCCCCCAGGGCCTCCGCCGTCTGGTACAGGCCGCTGTCCGGGTGGGCCTCCATGGCGGCCCGGGTCTGCTGGATCAGGGCCGTGGCGGAGGCGTAGCGCTCCCAGCAGCCCCGGCGGCCGCAGTTGCACAGCTCGCCCCCCTGCTGGATTACCATGTGGCCCGCCTCGCTGGAGGCGGCGCCGCCCTGGAGTTTCCCGTCCCGGATGATGCCCACGCCCACGCCGGTGCCCAATGTCACCACCACGAAGTCCCGGCAGCCCCGGCCCACACCGCCGAAGAACTCGCCTACGGCGGCGCAGTCGGCGTCGTTGCCCAGGTATACGGGAACGTCCAAATGCTGACGGAACAGCCGCTCCAGGGGCACGTTTTTCATGGGGATATTGGCGGTGTACACCACCTCGCCGCCATCCACGGCCCCCGGCAGGCCGATGCCCACGGACTCCAGGTCCTCCACTTTGGCGCCGCCCTCCCGGACGGCCCGAAGTGCCAGCTCCGCAAGGTCCGCGGCAAAGGCCTCCGCGGTGGTAAAGCCGTTGAGCGGACGGCGGGCGGCGGCAATCAGCCGTCCCTCATCGTCCACAAGGCCTGCTTTGAGGTTGGTGCCTCCCACGTCAATGCCTACAAACATCTCTATCTTCCTCCGTTCAGGTTGCGCTTTTGCCCTCGGCCCGCAGGTCCACCCGCTGGGCCAGCTCCTGGGCGGCGTTGAAGCCGTACCGCCGGTGGCGGTTGTTCATGGCCGCCACCTCCACAATGCTGGCCAGGTTCCGGCCCGGCCGCACGGGAATGGTAACGCAGGGCACCTTAATATCCAGGATATCCATAAAGTGGTCTTCGATGCCCAGTCGGTCGTAAAATTTGGAATTGTCCCACTGCTCAAACTGCACCACCAGGTCGATCTGGGACTCGGTGCGGATGGCGCTCATGCCGAACAACTGCCGCACATCGATGACGCCGATGCCCCGCAGCTCAATGTAATGGCGAATCACCTCCGGGGCGGTGCCGATCAGCTGGTTGGAGATGCGGCGGATCTCCACCGCGTCGTCCGCCACCAGGCGGTGGCCCCGCATGATCAGCTCAATGGCAGACTCACTCTTGCCGATGCCGGAGTCGCCGGTAATCATGACGCCCTCGCCGGAGATGTCCAGCAGCACGCCGTGGCGGGTGACGCAGGGGGCAAGGTAGCGGTTGAGGAATTCAATGGTGTGGCTGGTGAATTCCACCGTGGTCTCCTCGGTCCGCAGCAGCGTTCTGCCGTGGGCCTGAGCGCTCTCCAGACACTCCGGGAAGCAGTCCAGCCCCCGGGAGATCACCAGGGCGGGGATGTCGTAGAGGAACAGATCGTCAAAGCATTTGCGCCGGTGCTGCTCCGTCAGCCCCTTCAGGTACATGATCTCCGCCTTGCCCACCACCTGCAGGCGGCGGGGATCAAAGTAGTCATAGAAATCGTGGAACTGGAGACCGGGGCGGTTCACATCCGTGATGGTCAATCGCATGGTGTCGTAATCGGCGCCCTTGTTCAAAATTTCAAGACCGAACTGCGCCACAAATTCCGTCATCTTCAGACCGCGTTCGTGCATAGTGTTTTCCATTCCCTTTCCGGCGTCCGATCACTCCGGCCCGCCTGCTTTTCCGCCCCCCATGGAGGCGGTGTCATATTGGATTTATTATATCTCACTCCAGCCATTTTCGCAACACCTATGCCCCTCCTCCCGCCTTTTCCGGGGTCTGAAAAAAACCTTTGAATTTTTTGAAATTTTTGCTTGCATTTCGGAAAGTTTTCTGGTAAGATATCGGTTGTGCCTTGAGAAGGTATGGAAGTACGCAACAGCAAGGAGGTGCAACGGATGGCTAAGTGCGAGTTCTGCGACAAGGGCGTTACCTTTGGCATCAAGGTCTCCCACTCTCATCGGCGTTCCAACCGTACATGGAAGCCCAACGTCAAGCGTGTGAAGGCGATTGTCAACGGTTCTCCCCGCCATGTGTATGTTTGTACCCGGTGTATGCGTTCCGGCAAAGTCACCAGAGCGATCTGACTTGGACAAACAAAGATCCCGGACTTCGGTCCGGGATTTCTTTTTTGCGCGGCCTGCGAAGATCAATCTTCCCAGGCCGCGCGCTTTTTCTTCCCAGCCCGGAGGGGCCGCGCCGAAAGCGCCCTGCCCGCACCTGCGGCCGGGCCTATTTCCCGTAGAAGATCAGCATACTCAGTTCCGCCGTCTCCTGCCCCAGGCAGCGGTAGCCGTGGGGCACGTCGGCCCGGAAGCGGATGGAGTCCCCCCGGTCCAGAGCCACGGCCTTACCGTCCACTGTGATCTCCGCCTGCCCGGTGAAGACCGTCACATACTCCTCCGCCCCCTTCAGGTGGGGCTGGGCCTCCAGATGCCCGCCGGGATGAATCTCGATCCGGTACGTCTCGAACAGCGTCCGCTCGCTGAAGGGGAATACCGGGTAGTTCACATACCGGCCCCCGTCCTCCTCCAGAGGGGGCATGGCCTCCCGCCGGAGCACCGCCACCGCCTCCCCGGGATTCTCCACCAGAGAGGTGAAGGACACCTTGTAACCATTTGCGATCTTCCACAGCACGGAAATGGTGGGATTCACCTCCCCCTTCTCGATCTGGGAGAGCATGCTGCGGGACACCCCCGTGGCGGCGGCAGCCGCCTCCAGCGTCAGCTTCTTCTCCTCCCGAAGGCGCCGGACATTGTCGGCCACCACATTCGTCACATCCATGGCAGTTTCCTCTTGACAAGATATTGGATTGATCGTACAATATACAGGAAATCCGGGATATTGTACCAACGTGTCAATATCATATCATCCGTGAGAGGGGAAGTCAAACATGTTTCCCTGGTTTTCCTTCCTGACCTACGCGGTGGTCACCGCCGTGACACCGGGGCCCAACAACATCATGTCCATGTCCAACGGCAGCCGCAAGGGGTTCCGGGGCGCCCTGCCCTTCACCTTCGGCATCTGGGTGGGATTCACCATTGTAATGATCCTGTGCACCGCCTTCTGCGGCGTGCTGTCGGCCCTGATTCCCAAGATCAAGCTGCCCATGCTGATTTTAGGGGCTTTGTACATGCTCTACCTGGCCTGGGAGACCTTCTGTTCCAGCGGCGTGGAGGAGGACCACTCCCGGGACGGTTTTCTGTCAGGTCTGCTGCTGCAGTTCATCAACCCCAAAATCTACATCTACTGCATCATGTCCATGGAGGCCTACATCCTCCCCTACTATCACACAGAGCCTCTGCCCCTGCTGGGCTTCGCGCTGCTGCTGGCCTTCATCGGCTTCGTCTTCTGCCTGTGCTGGTCCGCCTTCGGCTCCGTGTTCCGGCGGCTGTTCTCCCAGCACGCCAAAATCGTCAACACGGTGATGGCCCTGCTGCTGGTGTACTGCGCCGTGTCGCTGTTTCTGGCGTAAGGGGCGGCAGCAAAACTGCATACAAAAAACAGGGGCGGGTCCCAAAGGACCCGCCCCTGCGCTTTTCTCTTCTCTTCTCTCTTCTGAAACGGGGAAACTCACATCCAGGCGGTCTCCAGCAGCTCGTCCTTCTTGGCTCGGGTCATGAGCTCGCCCACCACGGTGCGGACCTGCTTGCCCTGGTAAAGGACCTCGTAGACGCAGCGGCAGATGGGCATTTCCACGCCCTCCCGCTCACTGAGCTGGTGGACGCTCTCGGCGGCGTAGTACCCCTCCACCACGGCGCCCACCTCCTCCATGGCGGCCTGGACGGACTTCCCTTGTCCGATCAGAATGCCGGCCCGGTTGTTCCGGGAGTGCATGGAGGTGCAGGTGACGATGAGATCGCCCATGCCGGCAAGTCCGCCGAAGGTCAGCCGGGTGCCGCCCAGTTTCTCTCCCAGGCGGGTGATCTCCGCCATGGCCCGGGTCATCAGCAGCGCCCGGGTGTTGTCCTGAAAACCCATGCCGGCACAGATGCCGCAGCTGAGGGCGATGACGTTTTTCAATGCCGCCGCCAGCTCCACGCCGATGATATCGTAGCTGGTGTAGACCCGGAAATAGTCGTTCATGAAGGCGTCCTGAACAAGGCGGGCCGCATCCCGGTCCGGGCAGGCGGCCACGCATCCCGTGGGCATACGGATGCCCACTTCCTCTGCGTGGGAAGGGCCGGAAAGGGCAACCACTTTACAGATATTCCCGGTCTCCTCCTGGAGCACCTGACTCATGCGCAGGTTGGTGTCCCGCTCGATACCCTTGGACACGGACACCAGCACACTGTCCCGCCGCAGGTAGGGCGCGATCTTCCGCCCCGTCTCCCGGACGGCGAAGGAAGGCGGCGCCGACACCACCAGGTCCGCCCCCGCAAGGCACCCCAGGTCCCCGGTGATGGTCAGGGACTCCGGCAGTTTCACGCCCTTGAGCAGGGGGTTCTCCCGCTTTTGCGCCATCTCCGCCGCCTTGGCGGGATTGTGAGACCAGAGCGTGACGTCATGTCCATTGTCACACAGCACGATGCTCAGCGCCGTGCCCCAGCCGCCGCTGCCCACTACCGCGATCTTCATGGGGTCCCCTCCTTTTTGTGATGGAAGCTGAATTTGTTCTCATTGCCGTGAATCAGGCGGACGATGTTGCCCCGGTGCTGCCAGACCACAAGGCCGCCGATGACGAATGCCAGTGCCACAATCACTGGGTCCGGGTAGCAATACCAGGAGATGAAGGGGAAGCTGCCCCCGGCCCACACGGAGCCAAGAGACACATACCGGGTCAAAATGGCTAAAATCAGGAATCCGCCCCAGACCACCAGGGCGATCCGCCAGTCCATCATAATGGCGATGGTACCGCCGGAGAGGATGCCCTTGCCGCCCTTGAAGTGGAACATGCAGGGGAACATATGGCCCAGCAGGCAGAACAGGGCGGCCCAGTACTTGCCGAACAGGGCCCACATGGTGCTGATCTGCGCACTGTCCGCATAGCCGTTGGCCCCGGCAAAGCAGCCCAGGAACCAGCTGCCGAACAAAATGGCCACCACCGCCTTGAGAACGTCGGTGAGGATCACCACGAAGGTCAGGGGGCCGCCGAAGGTACGGTAGAAATTGGTGAGGCCTGCGTTGCCGCTGCCGTGGTTGCGCACGTCATCCCGCAGGATATACTTGGAGACAATCACCGCCCCGTTGAAGCAGCCGCAGAAGTAAGCCACAACGGCCACCAAAATCACGTTCAGCGGTCCGGGCCCGGCCACGGCGTTGGGGTCCAGATAGAAGGAACTCAGCATCTCTCACTCCTCCTTGTCGCCCTTCTGCCGGATGGAGAGGATCACAGGCGTTCCCTCCAGGCCGAAGGTGTTGCGAATGCAGTTTTCCAGATACCGCTGATAGGAAAAATGGAACAGCTGGGCGTCGTTGCAGAAGACCACAAAGTGGGGCGGCTTCACGCCCACCTGGGTCATATAGTAGATCTTCAGCCGGCGGCCCTTGTCGGTGGGGGGCTGGACCCGGGTCTGGGCGTCCGCCAGGACATTGTTAAGCATGCCGGTGGTGATCCGGATGGCGGCTTGGTTGGACACGTAGTCAATGAGCTCAAAGAGCCTGTCCACCCGCTGTCCGGTCTTGGCAGAGATAAAGAGGATGGGGGCGTAGGCCATAAATGCCAAGTCCTGCCGGACCTTCTCCCGCATCCGGTCCATGGTCTTATCGTCCTTTTCCACCAGGTCCCACTTGTTCACCACGATGATGGAGGACTTGCCGGCCTCATGGGCCAAGCCCGCCACCTTGGTGTCCTGCTCGGTGACGCCCTCAGTGGCGTCGATCAGGATCAGGCACACGTCGCTGCGCTCAATGGCCATGGTGGCCCGGAGCACGCTGTACTTCTCAATGTCCTCGGAGACCTTGGACCGGCGGCGGATGCCGGCGGTGTCGATGAAGACGAATTTTCCCTTGTCGTTTTCAAACCGGGAGTCGATGGCGTCCCGGGTGGTGCCGGCCACGTCGGAGACGATGACCCGCTGCTCCCCCAGGATCTTGTTGACCAGGGAGGACTTGCCGGCGTTGGGCTTGCCGATGACGGCCACCTTAATGGCGTCGTCCTCCGGTTCTTCCTCATCCTCCGGCGGGAAGTAGGCCACGCAGGCGTCCAGCAGGTCGCCGGTGCCGTGGCCGTGGACAGCGGAGACAGGAATGGGGTCGCCCAGCCCTAAGTTGTAGAACTCGTAATAGTCCGGGTCCGGTGTGCCGGTGGAGTCCATTTTGTTGACCGCCAGGACAATGGGCTTGCCGCTGCGCAGCAGCATGTTGGCCACCTCCTGGTCCGATGCGGTGAGGCCGGTCTTGATATCCGTCAAAAACACGATGACGGTGGCGTTTTCAATGGCGATCTGGGCCTGGTCCCGCATGAAGGCCAAAATCTCGTTGTCGGTCCGGGGCTCGATGCCGCCGGTGTCGATCAGCGTGAAGGACCGGCCCCGCCAGTCCGTCTCCCCGTAAATCCGGTCCCGGGTGACGCCGGGGGTGTCCTCCACAATGGAGAGCCTCCGTCCGATCAGCTTGTTGAACAGCATGGACT
>CATZYY010000063.1 GCA_958426425.1 uncultured Oscillospiraceae bacterium | reverse complement strand
ATCCCCGTGGCCCCTGGACAAGTGCTAACATGGTAGGACTTGCTACTGCCGATGCACGTCCAAATTTGCACTATGATTTAATCAACCCGGCGGATGGAAGAAACTACGGATGCCCCGAAAAAGGCTGGCGATATGATCGAAACACCATGAATCGGCTCATTCAAGAAGGCAGAATTATTTGGCCTGATAACCCAGATGGGCGTCCACGCAAAAAATCATTTTTGAACGAGCTGTCAGACAATCTTCCTGGTTTTTCATCTATTTTCAGTACTGGTGTTTACACAAATACTGCAACCAAGGAAATTGGAGGATTGTTTAATAGGTATTTGTTTGATTTCCCAAAGCCAGTCGAGGTTATTAAGCAATTAGTTTCCCAAGTGTCTAACACGGATGACATCATCCTTGACTTCTTCTCCGGTTCCGCTACTACCGCCCATGCGGTGATGCAGCTCAACGCTGAGGACGGTGGAAATCGGCGCTTTATTCTGGTACAGCTTCCCGAACTGTGCGATGAAAAGAGCGAGGCGTACAAGGCCGGGTACAAGAATATCTGCGAGATTGGCAAAGAACGAATCAGACGGGCTGGGGAAAAATTAAAAGATACACTTGAAAGTTCGGGGTTATTCGTTCGTGCAGCGAAACGCTATCAAGATCAGCATGGCTCCCTTGAGGGACTAACTTATGCGGAGTGGGAAGAATCTCCAGATGTAATCAATGCAAAAAAAGAAATGGCAGCAAAACTGGATGTGGGCTTCCGTGTTTTCAAATTGGACACCTCCAATCTGGAAACCTGGGACGCCACCCCCATTGAGGATGAGCAGCTGGACCTGCTGTACCAGCGGATGAACGGCATGATCCACCGGGTCAAGTCCGAACGCTCTGATCTGGATATGGTCTATGAGATCATGCTCAAGCTGGGCGTGCCGTTGACCTATTCCGTGCATCCGCTTACCATCCGTGACAAGACAGCTTATGCTGTGGGCGAGGACTTTCTGCTGCTGGTTTGCCTGGCTGAGAATGTCCAGCCGGAGGATGTGGAACAAATGGCAGAGTACGCCCCCGCCAAAATCATCATCTCCCGTGACAGCTTTGCTGATGATACCGCCATGGCCAACACCTATTATATCCTGCGGGATCATGGGATTGAACTGAAACTGGTGTGAAAGGAGCCATTATGGAAAAATCATGCAAGAATTGCGAATTTAATCTTCGCGGAAAATGTACCGGGCATGGAAATGTTTATGAATATGGAGCAGTAATCGTAGATGATTCTAAGTGCTGCTATGATTGGGAAGCCAGTTTGGAGTATTTTACTTATCAAACAGATCACGCTCCACGATTTCTACGGGATGCATATAACCGGAGTTGCATCTCTTACAAAGATTTTTCCCAGAAATTTGACGATTTCAAGAATGGAAAGCCTGTTTCTATTAATTTCTTTGATGCCATCAAAGCTGTATATGGATTGAGCATGGTAGATATTGCCGTTTTGTTGGATGTAACATTTGGTGTTGTATACAGAGCTAAAACACAAGGATTCTCCAGCAAACGAATTAAGCAATTTTCCAATGCGCTTCGAGTTCCGGAAAAATTACTGTTGAACACGACCACAGGTGATTTTGAAGAACTGGAGCAATGCAAAAAGGATTTCTTTCAATCCTATGATAAGAAGCTGCAACTTCAGGCTATGCCAGAATGGAAAAAGCGATTGGTAAATGACATCAGTTCCACTGTTTTGCATTGTCCCATTCATATTGCAAAGCAACTTTCAAATGTTGACCAACTGTTCTGGACGGATGGAATGACATTAGACGCATACACAGAAAACGAAATTGCATTTATTCATTATCTGCAAAAAACTTTGGACAAACATGCGCCTGTTGTTCGTTTGGAGTATTTTCTGGATATTGGAGCCAGACCCCATATGTCCATAAGCACTCTCGAAAAGAATTGATATCATGTTAGTCAAATTCTATTGTCTATAATACGAAAAGGGTGGCCGCATGAAACTAAAATTCAAAAATCAAAATTTTCAAACGGATGCGGTCAATGCTGTGGTGGATTTGTTTATTGGTCAGGAGAAAACCCAGAGTACTTTCTCCGTCATGGACGACCGCCAGACCACTTTCCTAAATGAACTGGGTCAGGGCAACGCCCTCTACATCGACCAGGAAACACTGACCGCCAATATGCACGCTGTCCAGAAGCGGAATAGCCTGCCCCTGACCGATATCGCTGGGAATATGCAATTTTGCATTGAGATGGAGACCGGCACCGGCAAGACCTATGTCTACACCAAGACCATTTTTGAACTGCACCGCAAATACGGCTTCACCAAGTTTGTCATTGTGGTGCCGTCGGTGGCTATCCGTGAGGGCGTCTATAAGTCTTTCCAGGTCACTCAGGAGCATTTTGGCCTGCAATACGACAATGTGCCCTGCCGGTATTTCATTTATAGCTCCGCTAAACTGTCCGATGTGCGGCAGTTTGCCACCAGCTCTAACATCGAAGTGATGATTATCAACATCGACGCTTTTAAGAAGGCAGAGAACATCATCAATCAGGCCCAGGACAGGCTGAACGGCGAGACAGCCATGGGGTTTATTCAGAATACCCACCCCATCGTCATCATTGATGAACCGCAGAGCGTAGACAACACCCCTAAGGCCAAGGAAGCCATTGCCACATTGAATCCCCTGTGTGTGCTGCGCTACTCCGCCACCCACCGCGAGAAGATCAATCTGCTCTACCGCCTGACCCCGGTGGATGCCTACCAGATGGGATTGGTGAAGCAGATTGCCGTGTCCTCCAACCAAGTGGCTGGCGGCTTCAACCAAGCCTATGTGCGCCTGTTGTCGGTGTCCAACGAGAAGGGATTTAAGGCCAAGGTGGAGCTGGATGTAAAGGGCAAAACCGGAGTCGTGACCCGCAAAACGGCCACGATTAAGCCGGGTGACGACCTATTTCTGCTGTCCGGCCAGCGGGACCTCTATGAGGGATACACCGTTGCTGGAATCGACTGCACCCCTGGCTATGAGCACATTGAGTTTGGCAACACCCAGGAAGTGGCCATGGGCAAGTCAATCGGAGATGTGGATGAGAACATCATCAAGAAGGCACAGATCCGGCGCACCATCGAAACTCACTTGGACAAGGAACTGCGGTATCTGGATAAGGGCATCAAGGTGTTGTCTCTGTTTTTCATCGACAAGGTGGACAAGTACCGCCACGAGGACGGCACCCCCGGTATCTATGCGACCATGTTTGAGGAATGCTATCAGGAACTTATGGCAAAGCCCAAATATGCCGCCCTGCAGGCCCGTTTTCCTTCTGATGTGAGCAAGGTACATAACGGCTATTTCTCTCAGGACAAAAAAGGCCGTCTGAAGGACACCAAGGGCGACACCCAGGCCGACGATGACACCTACAACACCATCATGCGGGATAAGGAATGGCTGCTCAGCTTTGACTGCCCGCTGCGGTTTATTTTCTCCCATTCAGCCCTGCGGGAGGGCTGGGACAACCCAAATGTATTCCAGGTCTGCACTCTCATTGATCAGAAATCTGTCTTTACTTGCCGCCAGAAGGTGGGGCGTGGTCTGCGCCTGTGCGTGAACCAGGACGGCGAGCGCATCGAGGACAAGAACATCAATGTGCTCCATGTGATGGCCAACGAGAGCTTTGCTGAATTTGCCTCCACCCTCCAGAAAGAGATTGAGGACGAAACCGGCGTCAAGTTTGGTGTACTCCAGCTCAGCCTGTTTTCCGGCATGGTATACGAGGACCGCCGGGAGGTGGAGAGACAGGTCACTGTCGAACAGGCCCAGGCTGTGGTTCAAGCGCTGAAAACCTCTGGGGTGATCAACGAGGCCGGGCAGGTGGTATCTGTTGTCGAGCCAAAGGAAATAGAGTTACCCAAGGCTCTGGAGCCAGTCAAGGAAGTTGTGCAGGCCATTGTGGAACGGGCGGAACCGGTAGTGGCAGAATCTCTGGCAGGCACAGCCTATACAGAGACTGTTGTGGAGGAAAAGACCCTTTCCTATGACGACGCCCACGAGCTGATGGACCACTTCGAGCGGAAAGGGTACATTACCAGCACCGGTAAGGTAAAGGATACCATGAAGAATGCCCTGAAAAACGGTACCCTTGATCTCCCCCAAAAGTATGAAGCCGCCCGGGAGCGATTTGAGCGGATTATTGCTAACGCCGACCGCAGACCGCCTATCCGGGATGCTTCCCGTGATGTGGTGGTTCACCTCAACAAGCAGGTCATGCTCTCCACGGAGTTTCTGGAGCTTTGGAACAAAATCAAACAGAAAACTGCCTATCGGGTAAATATCGACACCGAACAGCTTGTGGAGAACTGCGTTAAGGCGCTTCGGGAAATGCCCCATATTCCAAAGACCAGATTGGTATCCCAGACTGCCGACATCCATATTGAGCAGGCGGGAATCAGCCACATCCAGCGGGAAATGCGAACCATGGATATTGCAAACGACTATCAGTCTCTGCCTGACATTATTACCGCTATCAGCGATGAAACCTTGCTGACACCAGCGACGGTTAACCGGATTCTGGTGGAAAGCGGACGATGTGGCGATTTTCTCAACAACCCCGAGGCATTTCTGGAGCAGACCGTGGAGCTGATCCGCAATCATCGCCACGCTCTGGCCATTGACGGCATCCGCTATGTGAAGCTGGACGGTCAGGAATACTATGTGCAGGAGATTTTCGACACCGCCGAGTTGATTGCTAACCTGGACCGAAACGCTGTGAAGGTTGAGCATAGCGTCTACGATTATGTGATTTATGACAGTCCCACTGTGGAAAAGCCTATGGCAGAGGCTCTGGACAATGATCCGGATGTAAAAATGTACTTTAAGATTCCAAGCCGATTCAAGATTGAAACGCCTATCGGCACTTACAACCCCGACTGGGCAGTCTATCTGACGAAAAACGGAGAGGAAAAGCTGTACTTTGTCTTGGAGACCAAGGGGACAACTAACTTTATTCACCTACAACCCAGTGAACAGATGAAGATTCATTGTGGTAAGGAACATTTTAAAACGCTGGATTCAGGTATAGAAATGCAAACTGTAACAGATTGGTCCCAGTTTCGTACAAGGATTTAGGTGCTGTTTTGTTTATGTATCTTTTGTAATATCTCTTAGCTATAATATTTTGGCCTAAGTTATCGCACCTTAGGAAAACGATGTGGTTCTGCTACGCATTGGTATAACACAGCCCCACAGCTGCGGCAGATCAGGTACTTCAGACGATTTCCCAGCAATCCATGATATTTGAAAGTGACCAGGGCCTCTCCGTGCTGCCAGCCTTCCCCAATGTCTTGTGAGCCGCAGTACTGGCATCTGGTAACGGGAACTTGTGTCATTGCATTTTCTCCTCTCTGTTTTGTTGGCTGCAAACACACAATGCTGAGAGACGATTCAGAAGTCCAGAGAATGTTGCTGCTCAAAATGGAGAAGTTCAGAGATGAAGAAATTGCAATACGCATAAAAGCATTGTGCGCCTGACCGCATAAAAATCAGGCATCTCTCTCCGCTTCTTCCGCTGGAAAGGGATGCCTGTCCGTTTCAAAGTGATTCAATTCGTTTGCCAGTTCCCATGCCAATTTAAACCCGCAGAAGAAACTATCCATGGAACGTTCTTCCGAAATCAGACTCTGGTTATCCATGATCCGCAGCACCAGTTTTCTCTCCGGCTTTTCCAGTCGCTCAATGAGTTGCCTGTGGCAATCTTCAATTTCTTGCTCAGCCTCTGCCATGGGAAGTGGCGTGTAAAATCTGTTGTAAAGTTGTTTCAGAGTGTCATTCATGTGTCCTACCTCCTTTCAGCAAGACAACATACCACAGGTCAACTGGAAAAGCCACCAAAATATTTGGATGATTGCTAATTGTCTGGACGCCCTGAAAAATAGAAAAAATAGCCGCAAGCCACGAAAAGTAGCTTGCGGCTATTTCCCCATTTTCGTCTGAGGTGACACCCCAGGGTCTCTCTCAATCGGTCATTCTTGGGTTCATCTCAAGATGTCCTTGTGAGGAGTAGCCCTTCGGTCCTTTCCTTTTTTACGCACACGGGAAGTCACACCACATAGAAGTACACTGCCAGGTAGTGAAACAGTGACCCCGCCAGAATCAGCAGGTGGAACAGCTCGTGGAAGGTCCACTGGGCGGAGAGGTTGGGCCGCTTGAGGGCATAGAATACCGCCCCTACGGAGTAGCACACGCCGCCCAGGGCCACCAGTGTCAGGCAGGGCTGCCCCAGACAGGCAAAATCCCCCGCCAGAAACACCACCGCCCAGCCCATAACCAGATACACGGCGGTGGACAACATCCGGGGCGCGTTGATCCACAGTAGCTTTGCCAGAATGCCGGCAAGGGCCACCGCCCACATCGTCAGGCAGAAATACCTTCCCTTGGGCTGCGGGAACAGTACCAGGCAAAAGGGGGTATAGCTGCCGGCGATCAGCACGTAGATCATGCCGTGGTCCATTTTCCGCAGCAGCCGCTTCACGCCGCCGCTGGCGGCATTTCCCGGGTAATAATGGTATATGGCGCTGGCGGCATACAGGGCCACCATGGAACCGCAGAAACACAGGCCCGCCCCCAGGGCCAGACCCGGCGTGTGGTGCCAGAAGCCTCGCAGCAACAGCCACAGACTGCCGCACAGGGCCGCCGCCGCACCTGCGGCGTGGGTCCAGCAGCTGACGGGGTCCTGGGCGTGGTTGAAGAATGTTCGCATGGCAGAGTCTCTCCTGTTCCGGGCCGGCATAATTTCCGTCCGTATTGTATAATACAATTTCAAAAATTATATTACATCGTTTTATTGTCGATTTCAAGCAGTTTGTACAGCTCCATTAAAAATATACACCGCAAACAAAAAGAGAGGACATATGTCCTCTCTTTTTGTTTAGTTCCAGCACTGGGTTTTCCCCTGCAGTCCGGCGCTCTCCGCCCGGAACACCGGGTTCTTCCCTGCCCGGCGCTGGGCCATATAGTCCGCCAAAGCCGCCCTTACCGGACGAAACAGCAGCACGATCACCGGCAAATTGATCAGAGCCATGAGGCCCATCAGCACATCCGCCAGATTCCACACCAGGTCGATCTCCATCCCGGCTCCCAGGAAAATCAGGGCCATGGCGTCAATGCGGAACAGCACCATAAATTCCTTGGAAGGAATTTTCCCCACCAGGTAGCTCAGGCAGTTGTCCACATAGTAGAGGTTGCCGATCAGCGTGGTGAAGGCAAAGAGCACCATAGCCACGGTAATGAAGATGGGGCCCACGGCGCCGAACTGGGCCTGGAGCGCAGACTGCACATAGGGTGCACCCTTCAGCGCCTCCTCCGGCGCCACGCCGGAACAGAGGAGCATAAAGGCAGTGGCGGAGCAGATCAGCAGCGTGTCGATGAACACGGAGAGCATCTGTACCAGCCCCTGCTTCACCGGGTGGCTGACCTCGGCGGAGGCTGCGGCATTGGGGGCGGAGCCTACGCCGGCCTCGTTGGAAAACAATCCCCGCTTGATGCCGTACATGACGGCGGAGCCGGTAAAGCCGCCGAAGATGGCCTGAAAGTCAAAGGCTCCGGTGAAGATAGCGCCCAATACCTGGGGCACAATCCGCCAGTTAAGGGCAATGATGACCAGCGCTACCAGCACGTACAGCCCGCCCATAAAGGGCACCAGGGTGGAGGTGAAACGGATAATCCGCTTACCGCCGCCCATGACGCAGTATCCCACAATGGCCGCCAGCACGGCGCCGATAACCCAGGGGGTCACGGCGGGATCATAGAAGCTGTATGCAGAGAAGGTAGACTGGAGGTTGTAGGAGGCCAGCATGTTGAAGCCGCCGGCATAGGTCAGCACCAGCGCCACGGCAAACACCACCGCCAGGGGACGGCTGCGGAGCGCGGCCTCAATGTAGTATGCGGGACCGCCGTAGCAGCTGCCGTCCGGGGCCCGGCGCTTGTAGATCTGGGCCAAAGTGGACTCCACAAAGGCGGAGGCTCCGCCGATCAGGGCGATGACCCACATCCAGAACACCGCCCCGGCGCCGCCGCAGCAGATAGCCGTGGAAATACCCACGATGTTGCCGGTGCCCACCCGGGAGGCGGTGGACACCATCAGGGCCTGGAAGGAGGACACGGCTCCCTTATCTTTGGGGCGCTCCCCCACCACCCGGATGGATTCCGCGAACAGCCGAAGCTGCACAAATTTTGTCCGCAAAGTGAAGTACAGTCCCGCCGCGATCAGCAATATCACCAGAACATAGGTATAGAGCCAGTCGCTCAGGGTGCTGATGAAGGTCCCCAGCATATGGTCATTCTCCGTTCTTTCTCGCAATTTGTCTTCCAGAATACCAGAAGGTAATCGTTTTTGTCAATTTATATTTCCCAAATGCGCAAAAACAGGGACCGGAAAACCCGGTCCCTGTGGATCGCCCTGCCTCAGCCGACAAATTTTCCCGCCTCCGGGTCAAAGGTCAGGCGGCTGGTTCCCCCATCGGAGGTCTCGCATTTCAACGTCAGCTTTCCATCCTCCCGCCAGGCAAGGCCGGTGATGGCGGTTTCCAGGCCGTCCCAATCCTCCAGGTCATAAATGTTTCCCCCGGAGCCCTCGCCGGGTTTCTGCCAGCTGACGGTAAAGGTGGTGGGGTCCTCCCGCAGCTGCGCCCACCAGATCCCATCGGCGGACCAGAGCCGGTAACGGGTGACGTTGTCTGCCAGGCGGGCCTCCGTCATGGCCTCCACCTCCGTCACCCAGGCCTGCCCCTGAAGGGGCGGCACCAGGAAAATCCGCTGGTCCTTATACCGCTCACCGGATTCCCAGTCAGCACCGTCGGAGAGGTAGAGGTCCGTGCCGTCGGTGACGACGTAGGAGAGCCGCCGCTCCGCCACCGCGTCGCTGCCGCTGCGCATGCGCCAGAGAAAACTGTCCCCGTCAAAGATCACGTCGATCACCATGGGCGTGCTCTCCCGGTGGTCCTGGATGGTCCGCAGCTGACAGGGCGCCCCCAGGGACACCTTCTCCAAAAACTCCCCCACGGCCTGGGTGTTCTCGGCCCCCTCATCGGTGAAGATCACGGTTCCGGTGCCGGCGGCATCGGCGGCGGTGTATCGCTCCGGCAGATTCTCCAGCGGTCCAAAGCCATAGGGCGCCTCCGCCGTGTAGACGCTCTCCCCCAGGGCGAACTCTGCCGTCAGCTGGGCGCCGCCCACATCCTTCATCAGCCGGTACTCCCCGGCGGTGGGCGTCTCCTCATAGAGCCAGAAGCCGCAGGTCAGAGCCATGGTCTGCCCGGGTTCCAGCAAATAGCCTACAGTGTTCCAGCCCACATCGTCTCTCCTGGTCAGCTCAGCCCACTGACCGCCTTCATTCCGCTCAATGGTATAGGGCTCTCCGAATTCCACCGTTTCCGAGGTGTTATTATGCAGCAAATAGGTATAGCTGGTCAGAGACGGATCATAGACCTCGTGCTCCAGCTCCATGGTCAGCCCCTCCGGGGCCGCCTCCGGTTCCTCTGTCGGAATGACCTGCTCTGTTTGCTCCGGTTCCTCCGTTTGTTCCGCCGCCTGCGTGCCCCCGGCGCAGCCGCTCAGCAGCAAAATTGCCCCTAACAGGCACAAATATGTCCGTTTCATAGGCGGTCACCTCCTGCTTTTCTATGGATATAGACGAACATCTCCGCAAAAAGTTCCATGGATTTCCGGCAAACTATACAAAATATGCCTAAAAAATTTTTAGCTCACCTTCTTGCATTTTAGCCTGTTCTCCGGTAAAATACAAGCATAAGGGAAGAATGATAGCTGCAACGTAGTGCTGCGCGCACGGGCTGACACCTATCATTCCGTTTTTGACAGGTGTTTCGACCCGGGAAAGAGTCGAGGCGCCTTTTCTTTTTCAGAATTTGTTTTCAACCGAGGGATTTTAAGGAGGTACCACATTATGATCTTACTGGCAAACGGCAAAGTCATTACCAGAGACCCCAGCGGCACCGGCTACTACCCCGACGGCGGCGTAGTCACAGACGGCGGCAAAATCGTGGAGGTAGGCACCACCGCCGACCTCAAGGCCAAATATCCCCAGGCGGAATTTGTGGACGCCAGGGGCGGCGTCATCATGCCCGGCCTCATCAACGCCCACACCCACATCTACTCCGCCCTGGCCCGGGGACTCAGCATCAACGGCTACAACCCCACCAACTTCTACGAAGTGCTGGACGGCCAGTGGTGGTACATCGACCGGAACCTGGACCTGGAGGCCACCCGCGCGTCCGCCCAGGCTTTGGTGATCGACTCCATCAAGCAGGGTGTCACCACCATCTTCGACCACCACGCCTCCTTCTGCGAGATCCCCGGCTCCCTGATGAAGATTGCCGAGGTCACCAAGGAGTTCGGCATGCGGGCCTGCCTTTGCTACGAGGTCAGCGACCGGGACGGCGAGGAAAAGTCCATCCAGTCCGTACAGGAGAACAAAGACTTCATCGACTACTGCGAGAAGAACCCCTCCGACATGCTCAAGGCCATGTTCGGCGGCCACGCTCTGTTCACCATCTCCGACAAGACCTTTGACCGCATGCAGGCGGCCAACAACGGCCGGGTTGGCTACCACATCCATGTGTCCGAGGGCATGAACGACGTGTACGACAGCCTCCAGAACTACGGCCGCCGTCCCGTCCAGCGGCTCCAGGACCACGGCATCCTGGGCGAGAAGACCATCCTGGGCCACTGCATCCATGTGAACACCGCCGAAATGGACATCATCAAGGCCACCGACACCATGTGCGTCAACAACCCCGAGTCCAACATGGGCAACGCCGTGGGCTGCTCCCCCATCCTGCAGCTCTACAAGAAGGGCATTCTGGTGGGCCTGGGCACCGACGCCTACACCAACGACATGCTGGAGAGCATCAAGGTGGCCCTGACCATCCAGCGCCACAACGCCTGCATGCCCAACGTGGGCTGGTGCGAGGTCACGGACATGCTCTTTAAGAACAACGCCAAGATGGCCGCCCGGACCGGCTTCCCCACGCTGGGTGTCCTGGCCCCCGGCGCAGCGGCGGACGTAATCGTTATGGACTACAAGCCCTTCACCCCCTTCTCCGACGCCAACATCGACGGCCACATGCTCTTTGGCATGACCGGCCGCCAGTGCCAGACCACCATGATCAACGGCAAGATTTTGATGAAGGATCGGGTCCTCACCGAGATCGACGAGGAGGCCGTCAACGCCAAGATCCTGGAAGCTTCCAAGAAGCTCTGGGGCAAACTGAACCACTGCACATATTGAGAAGCATAGTCCGGTGACGGCCTCCCGCCGCAGATGCGGCGCACAAGTGTTTTACGCGTAAACGCAAAACCTTGGCCGGGCGGGATTCATTTCCGCCCGGCTGGATGAAGCAAGGGCTCCCATGGGGCCCCGCCCCATGGGAACGGCCGTCAACGCCAAGATCCTGGAAGTTTCCAAGAAGCTCTGGGGCAAGCTCAACCACTGCGAGTATTGAAAAACACATCCGCAAGGAGTATTTTGAGGAGGAAAAAAGCGTATGTCTGAACTGATGATCCCCATTCCCTTTCGGGAACTGATGACCTGGGTCACCGCCGAGTATCAGAAGGAGGGCTCCGTCTTCGGCGTCCACAAGCCCTACAAGGCCGGCGTGAAGAAGCTGCCCATCTTCGGCGAGACCATCGAGACCCCCTTCGGCCCCGCCGCCGGCCCCAACACCCAGCTGGCCCAGAACATCATCGCCAGCTACTTCGGCGGCGCCCGGTTCTTTGAGCTGAAAACCGTCCAGAAGATGGACGGCGCCGAGCTGTCCGCCTGCGTCAACCGCCCCTGCATCCTGGCGGAGGACGAGTGCTACAACTGCGAGTGGTCCACGGAGCTGTACGTGCCTCAGGCCTTTGAGGAGTATGTAAAGGCCTGGTGCGCCTGCAAGATCCTGGCCAAGGTCTACGGCCTGGGCGATCCCAACGGGTTCGTGTTCAACATGTCCGTGGGCTATGACCTGGCGGGCATCCAGGGCGAGAAGGTGGACACCTTCCTCACCGGCATGGTGGACGCCTCCAAGACCCCCATCTTCCAGGAGTGCATTGCCGTGCTGAAGGAGTTCTTCCCCGGCGAGAGCGCGTTTATCGACACCATCACCCCCAAGATCTCCGGCTCCGTCACCGTCTCCACCCTCCACGGCTGCCCGCCGGACGAGATCGAGCGGATCGCCAGCTACCTCATTGAGAAGAAGCATCTGCATACCTTTGTCAAGTGCAATCCCACCATCCTGGGCTACGAGACCGCCCGCTCCATTCTGGACGGCATGGGCTACGACTACATTGCCTTCGACGACCACCACTTCAAGGAGGACCTGCAGTACTGCGACGCCGTGCCCATGTTCCACCGCCTCCAGGCCCTGGCCGACAAGGAGGGCGTGGAGTTCGGCCTGAAGCTCTCCAACACCTTCCCCGTGGACGTGAAGGCCGGCGAGCTGCCCAGCGAGGAGATGTACATGGCGGGCAAGTCCCTGTTCCCGCTGACCACCACCATGGCCGCCATGATGGCGAGAGAATTCAACGGCAAGCTGCGCCTTTCCTACGCCGGCGGCGCCGACGCTTTCAACATCGACAAGCTGTTCGCCTGCGGCAT
>CATZYY010000062.1 GCA_958426425.1 uncultured Oscillospiraceae bacterium | reverse complement strand
TCCCGAACAGCTTGCTTAGAATACCACGCCGCCGCCCCCTTGTCAACACCTTTTTGGAAAATTCTTTGATTTTTTTATATTCGCCATTAGCACGCCTTATTATATGTGGGATTGTCCTCACTTTGGCAGAAAACAGTCTGTGCAAACGCCGTTTCTGATGCTATAATGAGCCGGAACAGATATTTTATACATAGGAGGGAGTCCTTTGCTGATTCGCCGCATGACCGCTACCTTCGGCCAGCTTCAGAACCGGACACTGGAGCTGCGAGAGGGGCTGAACATCATCCAGTCGCCCAACGAAAGCGGCAAATCCACCTGGTGCGCGTTTCTTGCCTCCATGCTGTACGGCATCAACAGCCGGGAGCGGGACCGGGCAGGCTTTATCGCCGATAAGAACCGCTACGCCCCCTGGGCCGGCACCGCCATGAGCGGCCGGCTGGACTGTGTGGCAGATCTGGGTGAGCTGACCCTGACCCGGACCACCCGCCGTCAGACCAGCCCTATGGGAGAGTTTTCCGCCGTGTATACCGGCACCGGGGACGCCGTGCCTGAGCTGACCGGCCGGACCTGCGGCGAGACACTGCTGGGTGTCAGCCGTGAGGTCTTCGAGCGCAGCGCCTTCATCCGTCAAAGCGGCCTGGCCGTGACCCAGGACGCGGGATTGGAGCGGCGGATCGCCGCCCTGATCTCCGCCGGTGAGGAGGATACCTCTTACATAGAGGCGGCAGAAGCGCTGAAAAAGCAGCTGAACCGCCGCCGCTACAACAAGACCGGCCTGCTGCCTGCCCTGGAAGGAGAACTGGCGGAGACGGACCGGCAGCTATCGGAGATCTCCGATCTGGAGGCGCAGCTGACCCAGGCCCGCTCTCAACTGGAGGCGTTATCCGTCCAGGAGGCTGCACTGACAGCGGAGCTGTCCCTCCACGACCGCTGGGAGGCCGTTCAGAAGCGCCGGGCCCTGTCCGGGGCCGAAATCGCCGCCCGGGAGGCGGAGGAGCGGGCCGTTTCCCTGCGCCGCCGGGCTGAGGAGGAGCGGCTGCCGGAGAACGACACCATTGCCCGGCTGCGAGGGGCTATTGTCAACCTGCAGACCGTGCGCAAAAGCGTGGAGCGGGCGCGGGGTGAGCGGGACGAGGCCATGAAGCAGCTGCTGAAGGCCGAGGCCAACCTGGGCGAGAGCCCCTTTGCCGGGCAGAGCCCCGACAGCGCCCGAAAAGAGGCCCAGCAGACTGGCCAGACTGATAAAATCCCCGGCGCCGTGGCCGTTCGGGAGCTGGCCATCTTCTTTTTGTTCCTGGCGGCGGCAGGCGGCGTCTTTGCACTGCTGTACGCCCGCACCTCCACACTGGACCTGCCGCTGATGGGGATGGTACCCTGGCTCCTACCGGGAGCCGTAGCCGCTGTGGTGGCTGGAGCAGGTGCCTACGTCTCCCGCCTGTATCGCGCGCATACGCTGAAAAACCTGCGGCAGGCCGCCCTGACCAAGCGCTTCGGCACCACCGACCAGGAGGCCATTGCCGCCATGGCGGATACCTATTGTAAATTATGCGAAGCCCGGGACGCGGCCCAGGAGGCTGTCAACGCCAAAACCGCCGCCGCGGATACCTTATATAATTCCCTTAGCTCCAACGAGCAGGGGATCTTGCTGGAGGTCCGCCGCTTTGCCCCCGCCGCCTTCGACATCCCCACGGCAGACAGCCTGCTGCGCCAGTGCGCCGTACGCCGCAAGGAGCTGTCCGAGGCGGAAGCCGCCGCCCGGGAAGCCCGGTTGCGGTGGGAGGTCCAGTCCCAGCAGCTGCCTCAGACGGAGGAGGATGATCTTCCCTCCCCGCCTCAGCGAAGCCGCGGGGCCGTTGAGGCGGAGCTGACACGCACCAAAGAGGCCATTGCCGCCGCCCGATCCGCGGCGGACCGGCTCACCGGCCGGCTCCATGCTGTGGGCGACCCGGCGGTGCTGACTTCCATGCAGGCGGAACAGCTGGAGCAGAAAGCACAACTGGAGGGGGAATACGCCGCTTTGCAGATGGCCATGGAGGCCCTGGACAGCGCCAACACCACCCTGCAAAACCGGTTCTCCCCGGAGCTGGGCCGTCGGGCGGCGGAGATTTTCGCCGGTCTCACCGGCGGACGGTATGGCGGCGTAGTGCTGGACCGGAGCTTCCACCTCTCGGCGGAGCCCGCCGGGGAGGGCGTGTACCGGGAGGCGGAGCTGCTGTCCGCCGGGGCTCTGGACCAGCTGTATCTGGCGGTGCGGCTGGCCATCTGTGACCTGGTGCTGCCGCCAGAAAAGGCCGTGCCCATCATTTTGGACGATGCTCTGGCCAATTTCGACGACGACCGCTGCGCCGCCGCCTTAAACTATTTAAAGAAGGCCGCCCGGAAACGGCAAATTCTGCTGTTCACCTGCCACAGCCGGGAAGCGGACTTTTTTGCCGCAGACGGGGAAGTTTCCATTCAGCGGTTGACGGCGGAGGCAAAACAGGTATAAGATGTACCTGGTTCCGGAAAACCGGACGAAATGCGTAAAATGACCGCGCCCAAGGCGCGGAAAAAGGAGATTTCGTATCATGAGCGAGTGCACCCATAATTGCTCTACCTGCGGCGAGAGCTGCTCGGAGCGGCAGGAGCCTCAGTCCCTGCTGAAGGAGCACCATCCCGAGGCCCATATCGGCAAGGTCTTCGGCATCGTCTCCGGCAAGGGAGGCGTCGGCAAGTCCATGGTCACCAGTCAGCTGGCGGTCACCATGCGGCGGCGGGGCTATCAGGTCGGCATCCTGGATGCCGATGTCACCGGCCCCTCCATCCCCAAGGCCTTCGGCGTCCACGGGCAGGCCATGGGCAGTGAAGCCGGTCTGTACCCCTCCACTTCTCGCACCGGCATCCAGATCATGTCCACCAACCTGCTGCTGCCCAATGAGACCGACCCGGTCATCTGGCGGGGCCCCGTCATCTCCGGCGTGGTCCAGCAGTTCTGGACCGACGTACTGTGGAACTGCGACTATCTGTTTGTGGATATGCCGCCGGGAACCGGCGACGTGTCGTTGTCCGTGTTCCAGTCCATTCCTCTGGACGGCCTGATCATTGTGGCCTCCCCCCAGGAGCTGGTCAGCATGGTGGTGGAGAAGGCCGTAAAGATGGCGGAGATGATGGAGGTCCCCACCCTTGGTCTGGTGGAGAACATGAGCTATGTGGCCTGCCCGGACTGCGGCAAGAAGATCTATCTCTTCGGCCAGGGCAAGACTGCCCAGGCCGCCGCCCGCCACAACCTGCCGGTTCTGGCGGAAATGCCCATTGACCCGGCTCTGGCGGCTCTCACCGACGCCGGGGATATCGAATCCTTCCAGGGCACCTGGCTGGACGGCGCTGCCGATTGCCTGGAAAAAGCATAACGTATTTCCCCGCTCCGCCCAGTGCGGAGCGGGACTTTTTTCGTCTTTTCACAAAGGTGGCGGCTGAAAAAGTTTCCTTTTGTGCGGAAAAACAGTTGCAAAAACCGGCAAAATTCGAGATAATAGATTTCACACTCCACAATTCATAAAACCTGGGCCAGAGCCCAATACTTTATAGATAGAACTGAGGGGGACGCGCGTATGCAGGAACTGAAAGACCGCATCATGGCCGAGGGGCGGGTGCTGCCCGGCAACATCATCAAGGTGGACGGCTTTTTGAATCACCGGATCGATACAGAGCTGATGACCCACATTGCCGATGAATTCGGCCGCCATTTCAACATGGACGAGGTCACGTTGATTCTCACCGCAGAGGCCAGCGGCATTGCTCTTTCTGCCATTGTTGCCCAGCGTTTCCACAAGCCCATGCTCTTTGCCAAGAAGGCCAAGAGCGACAACATCGAGGGCGGTCTGTATCAAAGCGACATCTTCTCCTACACTTATAAGAAGAAAGTCACGCTGCTGGTAGCCAAGGATTGGCTCAGCGCCGACGACAAGGTTTTGATTATTGACGACTTCATGGCCAACGGTGAGGCCATTCGGGGCCTGTGCGACATCGTGAAAGCCGCCGGCGCCACCCTGGTGGGCATTGGCTGCGCTGTGGAGAAGGGCTTCCAGGGCGGCGGTGACCGCCTGCGGGAGGCCGGTGTCAATCTCAAGTCCCTGGCCATTATCGAGTCTGCCCAGCCGGGCCAAATTGTGTTCCGGGACGAGATGTGATCTCTTCACGCCCGGCCCTCTGGGGCCGGGCGTGTGGTTTTTTGGCAGCCCGAACACGGCGCGCCGCTTTTCAATCATGAGCACGGGCGGCTGCCGGGCCTTATAAACTGATATCTACCGATAAAAGGAGGAATCCCCTTTGTCCCACCAGACTGTAATCGTCCTGGATTTCGGCGGTCAGTATAACCAGCTGATCGCCCGCCGGGTCCGGGAATGCGGCGTGTACTGCGAGGTGAAGCCCTACACCACCTCTCTGGACGCCATCCGTGCTATGAACCCCATCGGCATCATCTTCACCGGCGGCCCCAACAGCGTGTACGACCCCGCCTCTCCCCAGGCGGACCCGGCCCTGTTCACCCTGGGCGTGCCCATCCTGGGCATCTGCTACGGCTGTCAGCTGATCGCCCACAACCTGGGCGGCCGGGTCACCGCCGCCACTGCCGACTCCGCCCGGGAGTACGGCAAGACGGAGACCTATTTCGACACCGCCTGCAAACTCTTCAAAGGCCTGCCCGCTCAGGGCATCACCTGGATGAGCCACGGCGACTATATGGAGAAAGTGCCTGAGGGCTTTACCCTGGTGGCCCACTCCGACGCCTGCCCCAATGTGGCTATCTGCGACGAGAGCCGGGGCTTCTACGGTGTTCAGTACCACCCGGAAGTAAACCACACGGAGCACGGCACCGATATGATCCGCAATTTCCTCTATGAGGTCTGCGGCGCCAAGGGCGACTGGACCATGGGCGACTACAAGACCACCGCCATCCAGGCCGTGCGGGAAAAGGTGGGCGACGGCAAGGTACTCCTGGCCCTCTCCGGCGGCGTGGACTCCTCTGTGGCGGCGGCATTGGTTGCCGAGGCCGTGGGCAATCAGCTGACCTGTGTCTTCGTGGACCACGGTCTCATGCGTCTGAACGAGGGCGACGAGGTGGAAGCCGCCTTCTCCAAGTGGGACATCAACTTCGTCCGAGTCAACGCCGAAAACCAGTTCCTCATCAAGCTGGCCGGCGAAAATGAGCCGGAGCGCAAGCGCAAGATCATCGGCGAGGAGTTCATCCGGGTCTTTGAGGCGGAAGCCAAGAAGATCGGCAAGGTGGACTACCTGGTACAGGGCACCATCTACCCCGACGTGATCGAATCCGGCGCTGGAAATGCCGCCGTCATTAAGAGCCACCACAACGTGGGCGGTCTTCCCGACTATGTGGACTTCAAGGAGATCATCGAGCCCCTACGAATGCTGTTCAAGGACGAGGTCCGGCAGCTGGGCCGGGAGCTGGGATTGCCCGAGTACCTGGTCATGCGGCAGCCCTTCCCCGGTCCCGGCCTTGCCATCCGCTGCCTGGGTGACATCACCAAGGAGAAGCTGGACATGCTGCGTCTGGCGGATTTCATCTTCCGGGACGAAATCGCCAAGGCGGGCCTGGAGGGCACCATGAACCAGTACTTCGCGGTGCTGACCAACATGCGCTCCGTGGGCGTCCAGGGCGACGGCCGGACCTACGACTACGCCCTGGCCCTGCGCTCCGTAACCACCAGCGACTTCATGACCGCCGACTGGACCCGCATTCCCTACGAGGTGCTGGACCGGGTGTCTGTCCGGGTGGTCAACGAGGTGCCCCACATTAACCGCGTCCTCTACGATATTACCTCCAAACCCCCCGCAACTATCGAATTTGAGTGAGAATATGATGGCCGGACCCCAATGAGGGTCCGGCCATCATGTTAGCAGGTATCCGCTAAAACGGCGCCGGCAGAAACTGCCGGCGCCGCCTTATTTCGGTTATTTGTTAAAACTCCAGGTTCTTTCCGTCCTTGTCGAACACATGGCAGGCGCTTCCTCTGAAGGTTAAGGCCAGATCCCTTCCCGGAGCAAAGGTCTCGGCATAACTGCCGCCCAGATCCATGGTGGGCACGATAACCACCACATCTCTTCCCTCGGCGGTGACATGGAGATGGATCTCGTTGCCCATCATCTCGAACACATCCATCTTGGCAGGAACACTGGCTTCCTTCTTGTCCAGCACAATGTGGTTGGGCCGGACGCCCAGGGTGATGCTCTGGCTGGTCACGCCCCGCTTGGCCAGGTTGGCGCACTTGGCCTCAGACAGCTGCACCTGGTAGTTGCCTACGGACACCAGATACTTCTCGCCGTCCTTCTTCAGCTCCGCGTCGAAGAAGTTCATCTGGGGCATGCCGATGAAGCCGGCCACGAACAGATTGGCGGGATGGTCAAAGACCTCCTGCGGCGTGCCGATTTGCTGGATGAAGCCGTCCTTCATGATAACAATTCGATCACCCAGAGTCATGGCCTCGGTCTGGTCGTGGGTCACATACAGGAAGGTGGTGTTGATTTTCTGACGCAGTTTGATAATCTCAGCCCGCATCTGATTGCGCAGCTTGGCGTCCAGGTTGGAAAGGGGCTCGTCCATCAACAGGATCTTGGGCTCTCGTACGATGGCGCGGCCAATGGCCACACGCTGACGCTGGCCGCCGGACAAAGCCTTGGGCTTACGGTCTAAGTACTGGGTGATATCCAAGATCTCCGCCGCCTCTTTCACCCGGCGGTCAATCTCATCCTTGGGGACCTTGCGCAGCTTCAGGGGGAAGGCCATGTTCTCATACACGGTCATGTGGGGATAGAGGGCATAGTTCTGGAACACCATGGCGATATCCCGGTCCTTGGGGGCCACGTCGTTCATCAGCTTGCCGTCAATGTACAGCTCGCCGCTGGAAATCTCCTCCAGGCCGGCCACCATGCGCAGCGTGGTGGACTTGCCGCAGCCCGAGGGGCCTACCAGCACGATGAACTCCTTGTCAGCTACCTCCAGGTTGAACTCCTGGACGGCGACAACGCCCTCCGCAGTCACCTGCAGGTTGACCTTCTTTTCCTCCGCCTGTTCGCCCTTCTTGGCTTTCTGGGCTTTCTTCTGGTCGCTGGAGGGGGGATAGACCTTCTTGATGTTGACGAGAGATACTCCTGCCATCTTTCTCCGGCTTTGGCCATGCGGCATCCGCGCGCATTGCCTCGCACCCCGCCGCTGGGACGGCGGTGCATTGCGACAGGTCTCCACACTGCCGCACCGTAAGCCGCAACGGTTGTTTTTTCCTCCTTTTCAGGTCCCCGCGCAGCTGGAAGATGGAGAGCATACGCGGGCCTCTTAATTTACCGGCATACACCGACAAGTTTAGTTTACGATGTTTTTCCCTTAGAGAAAAGCCCGCAATATGGCCAAACTTTTCCTCCGTTTCTTGGAGGATTCATGGAAAACCGGTCCGCTTAACCCTGCTCAATGGCCCGGGCCACGGCAGCCAGAGCGCCGCTCTCCGTGTTGTCAAAGAGGTGGGTGTAGATGTTGCTGGTAACCGCCAGAGAGCTGTGGCCCAAAGTCCGGGAGATGTCAAACATGGGCACACCCTGACTGTTGGCCACAGAGGCAAAGCTGTGGCGCAGGCCATGAAGGCTGATAGGGGGCAGATGATTGTGCCGCACCACCCGCAGAAGGTCCCGCGTCAGCTGATCCGGCATGGGCGCCTTTCCATCTTCCCGCAGTACCACCCAAGCTCTGGGGTCCGCATTCGGCCGCCGCTCCCGGGTGCGGATCAGCACCTCCTGCAAGTCCCGCAGCCCGGCAATGCCCAGGCGCCGTACAGAACTGCGGGTCTTGGGAGCTTTCAGCACCACCGCGCCCCCTACCTCCGTGCGCACCTCCCGAATGGACAGCAAACCCGCCTCCAGGTCTACATTTTCCCACCGCAATCCGCAGATCTCGCTGCGTCGCAGCCCCAGATAGGCCGCCAGCTTCACCGGCAGCTCCAGCATGGTGCCCTCTACAGCGCCAAAGAGAATCTGCAGCTGTCCGGGGGAATAAAAGCGATAGTGGCTCTCCTGCCGCTTGGGCGGCGTCACCCGGTCCAGTGGGCTGCGATCCAGCACCTCCAGCCGTACCGCCAAGCCCAGTGCCGTGGTCAGGAGCACGTAATGCTTGATAACCGTGTTGGAGGACAGCCCCTGCTCCATCTTCTCAAACAGGTAGTTTTGTATCTGATAGGGGGTCAGCTCCCGCAGAGGGATCTCCCCCAAAGCCGGGATCAAGTGGCACCGGGCCATGTTTCGATAGGCGTAGAGAGTACTCTCCGCACGATCACGAGCAGCCACTTCCTCCAGCCAGAAAGTCAGCCACTGGCCCAGGGTACAGCTCCGGCCCGGCACGCAGCGCCGCTCCTGAGGCTGCTCTGTTAGAGCGGCTTCCGCCTCCGACAGAGTGTGAAATGTACGGGTGCGGCGCCGTCCATCCTGCCGGAAGACGGCGTAATAAAGCCGGCGCTCCGTGTCATAGGACAGATTTTTGTGAATGCTCTTTCTCGCCATTGCTACTTCTCCCTCTCTCTATCTCTCTTGTCAATCCAATTTGCGGTCAAATAGACTGTTCTGCTTTTCCTTCTAGGTAATTTTTTTATTTTACCGACTGTTATGGATATTTTCTCCTGTTTAAGCCAAAAATTTTGCTTATATTTATGTAGTAAATTATGGTAAAATTGGAAATATACAGTAAGAAACACTTTTTTATTTAAAAGATCGCTTATCTCCCCACTTTGGAAAATACAGCAATCCTACAGCGCAAGGAGGGCCCATGATCATGTATCAAACAGGAAACCTGATTGTTTACGGCACCACCGGCGTGTGCCGGATTCTGGGCGTCAGCCGTTCCGAAGACCCCGGCGAAAACAAGGGACGATTATATTACCTGCTCAAACCCCTTCAGCAGGACGGCGTCATCTATACGCCGGTGGAAGGCGGCAAGGTCCCCATCCGCCCGATTATGTCCGCCGCAGAGGCAGAGGCACTGATTGACCTGATTCCCAGCATACAGGCGGAAGCCGTATACGCGCCCACCCTTCAGGCCCTGTCTCAGCACTATCAGGCGGTCCTGCGGACCTGTGACTGCACCCAGGTGCTGCGCCTGACCATGTCCATTTACCGCAAGCAGCAGGCCGCCCTGGAAAAAAACAGGCGGCTGGGTATGGTGGATGAGCGGTATATGAAGCAGGCGGAACGGCTGATTCACGGGGAACTGGCCGCAGCTCTGCACATTCCCTTTGAGGCGGTGCCAACCTACATTGCCCGCCGGGTGGCCGGCGCTCCCGCAGGTACAGCCCGGACGGAGCTGGTTCCATAAAAGGAAAGGACATTGTTAGCCCTTTTTGCACAAACAAAAGACAGCCGCCTTCGGCGGCTGTCTTTTCGCTGTAATTACCGACCTGTTCTCAAAACCCCGGTTTCTCAGCAAGCAGCCCTTGGGTCCGGAGTGAGATTCTGTCAGCGGCGTAGTCCTTCTATTCCGCAAAAACCTCCGCCAGCAGCGCCATGGCCTCCGGCAGGGCGGCAGGCTCCAAGCCTCCGTAGTTGACCACCAGAGTGTGGGCATAGGCCGGGTTCGACACAGCCGCATACTCCGACAAAAAGCCCAGCTGTACACCCAGAGTCTCTCCCCGGCGGCGAAGCTGGTCGTCAGAGCGGTTTGTCTCCAGGTGCAGCAGGAAGTGAAGTCCCGCTCCCTGCTCGGAAAGGGTAATCCGATGGGCAAAGGTACTGGAGCGGAAGGCCTCCAGCACCGCGTCCCGTCGGAGGCGGTACTCCTTGCGCATCCGGGACAGATGCCGTTCATAGTGGCCTTCCGAGAGGAACAGCGCCAGCACGTGCTGTTCCAGAGCCGGCACGGTACAGGCGTAAAAATCCAGACGCCTTCTGTACTCGGCCAGCAGGGCAGGAGGCAGTACCAAAAAGCCCAGCCGCATGGAAGGTGAGATGGTCTGGGAGAAGGTGTTCATATACACCACCCGTCCCCTGCGGTCAATGCTCTGAAGGGTGGGGATGGGCCGCCCGGTAAAGCGCAGCTCACTGTCGTAGTCGTCTTCAATGATGTAGCCGCCCTGTTTCTCCGCCCACCCCAGCAGTGCCTGCCGCCGGCCAATGGGGGTCACCAGGCCGGTAGGGTAGTGATGAGCCGGGGACAGGTGGGCCACGGCGGCACCGGATGCCGTCAGCGCGGTGACGTCCATTCCCTGCCCGTCCAGAGGCACCGGACGGCAGGGAATCCCCAGGCTGCCATAAACCTGCCGGATTTTGGGGTATCCAGGGTCTTCCACGGCAAACACTCTGTCCGGCCCCAGCAGCTGAGCCACCAGCAAATACAAATACTCCGCCCCGGCGCCCACCAAAATCTGAGACCAGTCTACCGCCATGCCTCGAAACTCTCGCAGATCATGGGCAATGGCCTGCCGCAGGGCGGGCAGTCCCTGGTGGGGCACAGGGCGCAGCAATGCCTCCCCGTCTTCCGACAGCACCCGCCTGGTCAGCCTAGCCCAGGTGGCCACAGGAAACCGGGAGATGTCCACCCGGTTCCGCTTCAGGTCCAGCCGCCAGCTCCGCTCCTCCGGTTCCATGACCGGCTGCACCGGGAGCGAGGCGGAGAGCACCTGCTCCACCGGCGCCACAAAGAACCCCCGTCTGGGCAGGGTGTACACGTATCCCTCCGCTTCCAACTGCTGGTAAGCCCCCTCCACGGTGATGACGGACACCCGCAGATGCTCCGCCAGCGCCCGCTTGGAGGGCAGGCGCGTTCCTGTGGCCAGATCTCCGGACAAGATGTCCCTTCGGATACACTGATACAAATATTCATACAGGGAAAGATCTCCCCGCTGCTCCATGGCATAGGTCAGCATAACGAGCCTCCTCTGACCTTATAAAAAAGATTCAAATTGGGTATTTCAATCATATCATATCTATTTTATGCTGACAACAGCATTTGCCGGACCTGTTCCGGCCCACAGGGGGAGACAGAAATGGAAAAATCCACAGTTCAACAGCCACATGAGGCAACGGGGCAGTCCCGGCTCCTGGTACTGACAGCGGCTCTGGCCGCCATGGCCTGCGCCGCCACCATGGTGGTGCGGATTCCCACCCCCACCGGCGGCTATGTGAATTTAGGAGACGCCGTGGTTCTGTTGGGGGCATACCTTCTGGGCCCCGGCTGGGGCGCCGCAGCGGCAGGGATAGGCTCTGCCCTGGCAGATCTGCTGGGCGGCTATCCCCTGTATATACCGGCCACATTGGTAATTAAGGCCGCCATGGCAGCCTCGGCAGGTGGTTTATACCACGTGCTGCGGGGAAAACGCGGCGGAAGCGTACTGTGCGGTGTTTTGGCGGAGAGCCTGATGGTGCTGGGTTACTGGCTTTTTGACGCCCTGCTGTCTTCCGCCGGAGACCCATCCTTTTGGGTGGCACTGTCCGGTGCCGCCGCAGGAATTCCGGGAAATCTGATGCAGGCAGTCTTTGGTGTGGCCGCTTCCACAGCCCTGACTGCGGCGCTGCGGAAAAGTCCGGCCATACGCCGGGAGTTTCCCAAGCTGTAAGACCGCAAAAAATGCCCCCAGGCATATCGGTCTGGGGGTATCTTTATCCCATGCGGAAACTTGCCCCTGCGGCAGGCAGGGCATGGAGCCGCCGCGCTTTTTGGTATGAGAAGTCTTCGGCGCAAAAGTGGCTGTTGGTTTTCCATAGATATTAAATTTACAGTACCCAATTCCCCGGAATTGTGGTATGCTACATCAAGGAGGGCCGCTTGAAAGCGGCCCGAAGAATGAACTGGTTTCTGGAAGGGATGACAGGCGCCCCCTTTTGGCTCAATTGGACAGAAAGGAGTATCGAGACCGCCTGCTCGGTGAATACGATGAATTTGATAAAAAATGCAGATGGCACACATCTGTGTATTTCTCTGGAGGGACGGCTGGACACCACCACCGCGCCTCAGCTGGAAGAGGAACTGAAGGCCTCCCTGCCCGGCATCACCCAGCTGGACTTCGATTTTCAGGCTCTGGAGTACCTCTCTTCCGCCGGCCTGCGGGTAATCCTGTCCGCACAGAAAACTATGAACCGGCAGGGCGGCATGGTGATCCGCCATGTCAACGAAACCATCATGGAAGTCTTTGAAATCACAGGCTTTGTGGATATTCTCACTATTGAAAACGCATGAGCAGACCATGCTGCCAGCAGGCGGGTGAGCGCGTCTTTCCGATTGCGCGGACATGGACTCTGCATACATATGCATTTCTCAAAACAGCACCAAATCAAAGTGAGCCTCTGAAAGGGGCCCTCTCCACGGTGTAAAATTCCCGCCGTTTGGACAAGAAAAGTCCCCCGGCCATATGGCCGGGGGACTTTTTGTTTTAATGCCGTTCAGTAAAAGCTCAGCACTTCTCGAACACGGTGGCAGTGCCCTGACCGCCGCCGATGCACAGGGTGGCCAGGCCCTTCTTGGCCTCAGGCCGCTTCTGCATCTCGTGCAGCAGCGTCACGATAATACGGGCACCGGAAGCGCCCACGGGGTGGCCCAGGGAGATGGCGCCGCCGTTGACGTTGACCTTGCTCATGTCGAAGCCCAGCTCGCGGGCCACGGCGATAGACTGGGCAGCAAAGGCCTCGTTGGCCTCCACCAGGTCGATGTCGTCAATAGTCACGCCGGCCTTGGCCATGGCCTGACGGGAAGCGGGCACGGGGCCCACGCCCATGATCTTGGGATCCACACCGCCCTGGCCCCAGCCGATCAGCTTGGCCATGGGCTTGAGGCCGTACTTCTCCA
>CATZYY010000061.1 GCA_958426425.1 uncultured Oscillospiraceae bacterium | reverse complement strand
AGTGATTTTTAATTTCAAATATAAACTTCTTGCATAATACAATCAATTGAAGGCAATATTGAAAAATCTATAATTTGATTTTTGACTTTTTTATTTGTCCCTTCTGCGAGTTGTGGTCGATAACAAGGCAGGGCAAAATACTCTCGTTTCTTTTCTTGATTATAAGAGAAAACCTCAACATCATTTAAAGACACATTTCTTGTCCGAACAGTTTAGATGCCTGCAAGATCGGGGCCCCACACGGTGGGGCGGCGCTTTTGTGCCGTACGAGCGTTTTGCCGCAGGCAAAACCTCGGCGGAGGCGGAATTCACTGCGCAGCCGTTGGCGGCTTTGCCGCCTTACGGATGCGGCGTACCCCTTGCGGGTGCTTCCGCCGAGCATTTTAATCGCCCCAGGAATCCAAAAAGAAACACCAGCCGACAGGCTGGTGTTTCTTTTTGTCTTCGAACTTCAATCTGGATATTTTCGTTTGGCCGTCCTACAACTTTCGATTCTGCAAAGTATCTCGCCAAATCGGCTATTTTTGTCTGATAACAGGCACCTGTTTCACTTTCTTGCCAGCCTGTCTTCTTTCCAATGCAGACACCATATCTGGAGTCCGTTCAAAAAAGCCGATATCGCTTTTCCAACTAAGCCCGCATTTGCAGTGGAACAAACCGATAAACTGCTGCTTCATTTTCCGGCCGCAATTTGGGCAGACCCGTTTGCTGCTCATCTGTGTCCCTCCGGCTGGATACTGGATAATGGAAGCGTCAGAACAGGAAATTCCATACTTCCGGAGCAACTCCCGAGCCCGAGTTTCCCCCTCTTGGGTGATCTGAATGGGCGCTTTCCCGCAATCGTTGAAGACCAGTCCAGCCGAATCCAACCGAGTCAGCGCGCTGCGGTCGTGTCCCTTCCAGGTCAGGCGGAGCTTTTCGGCCGTCCGGATCGGTTTATGCCGAATCCCCTCTGTGGGATACTCCTGCCAGGAGGTCAGATAGAGGAGCATCAAGGTCAGTTCGTCAATGGTCTTGTTCATGTCCTCCATTCACTTGGCCCTCCAGCATTTCAATCCGGTGGTCTCCCACCAAGGATTTCATCATTTGTATGGCGCTGGCGTTGAGCCGCAACAGGCGCTCACTTTGAGGAACACCCTGCCGGATCAGTTCCGCATTGATGCTCTCCAGATTTGCCAGAACAATCAACTGCTGAAGGCTTGCCTCATCGCGGATGTTACCCGGGTTGTCAGGGTGTGCCTGCCTCCATTCCTTTGCGGTAACGCCGAACAGGGCCACATTCAGGACATCAGCCTCGCTTGCATAGGTAAAGCTCTGCTGCCGGGGAGTGATGTCCGGTGGGATCAGCATATCCTTTATCGCATCGGTATGGATGCGGTAATTGATTTTGGCCAATGTGCGGTTGAGATTCCAGCCAAGGGCAAGGCGGCTGTTCTCGTCTGCCTTTAATCTCTGGTAATCCTTGATGATGTATAGCTTGAACTCTGCGGAGATCCAGGAGGCGAACTCGAATGCAATATCCCTGTGTGCAAATGTCCCGCCATAGCCAACCGCGTCAAAAACCGCCCGAATACACAGTGCCGCCGTGTAGATGGCCTGGTCTCCCACATGGTGGCCCATCTGGTCGTTGATCCGCTTCAGATCATCCACATCAAAGGCCACGAACGCCAGCTGTTCCGGATTTTGCTCCAGCAGTGCGTCCAGCCGGCCCTGGAACGCGTTCCGGTTGCCCATCTCCGTCATGATGTCCACCTCCGCCAGACGGCGATAGTGTTCAGCGGCCTCCTTTGTCCTCCAGAACTGGCCAAAGGAGGAGATCATATCCACCGCCATACCGGCGATGAGAATGGACAGCCCAATCATATAAAGGCTCGTGCTCTTCGCGGCTGGAAGCCGATCCAGATGATAAAGGGCGATGGAGACCAGGCCGAACACATAGACCGCGATCTGCCCCAGGAAGGAGAAACGTAGCCGCCGCTCCCGCCGCCGCACTGCACTGTCCCAGAAGGCCGCGGTGGAGACCGGAAGGCTCACCAGAATCAGCGCATGGACAATGACCGCCGTATGCCGCAGCTCCACTAGCCCCGCCATATGGAGGGCCATGGAAAGTCCTGCGTTGAGGATCACGGCCCAGATGAGCACGGTCAGCAGCCGCCTGCGATTGGGGGTCATCTGACGGACATAGAGCAAAAAGGGCACATCCAGCAGATAGAAGGCGGCGTAGCTAAGAAAATACGACACGGCGTAATTCCCGCCGCCCATGGTGGTGATCTTGGAATCCAGAAGAATCCATGCGCCGGAGAGCAGCAGGAGCAACGCGAAGGCAAGCAGTGGGGCATAGGTCTGGCTTTTCCACCGCCGCAAAAGCGCCGCCGCTGTCAGCACAGAGACGGCCAGCAGCAGGCCGACCGAGCCGAACAGGATGACCGGCCCGTTATCCCAGAGCAGCGCATACCGGATGGCGCCGGGTGTATCCAGGAGCATACTCTCCACCGTGTAGGTGTCGCTGCCGTACGGCTGAAGATCCACCGTTATGGTGGTCCAGGGTGATCCGGAGGCGGTTCTCCTTGGCGATAAAGGCCTTGCGCTGGTACTCCACAATGGCCTTCGGCCGGTAGCACATCCGGCTCATCAGGCCGTAGCACTCGGCGGCGAAGGGCTCCTCATAGCGCAGCAGAGCCTCGTAGCGCCCGGCAGCCAACTGCCGGGCGTCCTCCCTGTCCATGCGCAGGGATCGTTTGCGTTGATACGCACCCTGCTTTTGTTTCATTTCCAGCATGGCGAAGTCCGCGCCCGGGTCGTAGATCCGCAGGCGGAGCTTGCGGCGCAGCTCCGCCCCCTCGATCTTCTCGAAGAAGTCTGTGTCGTCCAGGGTGTCGAAATAGAGGGATCGGATGCGGTACCCCAGGGCGCCGCCGTGCCGGTCCTGGGCCATCACCTGGGACAGCGCCCCGGACAGGCGGGCCATGTCCGCCAGATGGATCAGGTATTTCTTTTCCTGCCGCATGACTTCGTTCATATCAGGCCTCTCTTTGTACTCAGCCGCGCTCTCACCATGGCCGCAAACCGGTCAGACCGTCAGAGGCTCGCTCCGGGGCGAGGTCCCCAGGCTGTCGATGATGGTGATGACCAGCCCCCGGATGGAGTTCTCGGTGGTGCGGTAGGGGGCGATGCGCAGGGTATAGAACCGGCCGTTCATGGCCGTCACCTCCCGGTCGATGGAGACCAGGTCCCGCAGGACGGTGCGGCAGTCGCTCTCAATGGCCTCGTCGGGGAAGCTGTGGGCGAAAATCTGGATGGGACGGCCCACGTCGTGCTCCATGAGCTGGAACTCCCGGCCCACATACTCCGTAAACTTCCGGATGTTCAGGTCCCCGTCCACAAAGAGAATGCCGATCATGGTGGAGGAGAGGAAGTTGGACAGGTCGTTGGTCATGGTGGTCAGCTCGTCCAGCTTCAGCTGGTGCTCGGTGTTGACGGTGTAGAGCTCCTCGTTGACGGACTGGAGCTCCTCCGTGGAGGACTGCAGCTCCTCGTTGGCGGTGAGCAGTTCCTCATTGGCCGCCTGGAGCTCGCCGTTCACCGTCTCCAGCCGCTGGATGGTGGAGCGCAGGTCGTTCTGGGACACCTGGAACTCCCGCTCCAGGTCGGAGATACGTCGGGCCGCCGTGGCATCCAGGTCGTACTTCTCCACCACGCCGCCGGCTTCCTCCGGGGCGCCGCTCTCCAGGAAAAGGACGGACACCAGCTCGTCATCCCCCTCCTGGCCGGGGATGGGCTCCACCAGCAGGTTGATGACCTTCCGGCCGGAGGGGGTGTCCACGGCGATGTCGGTGTAGGTGATGGCAGTGTGCTCCGTGCGGCAGCGGCTGACGGCGGTGGAGGCCACCAGGCTCAGGTCCTTGCACAGCATCTGGAAGAAATTTAAGGTCGCCTTGCCCGGGGCCAGGGTCAGGTAGTCGCTGTAGCTGCCGAAGAAATGGAGGACGGTGTCGTTCTCGGACAGGACCACCGAGGCGGGCAGATGGCGCTCCAAAAAGCGGGTGTACCGGCTCTCCACGGCGGACTCGCTGTTCTGGCTCATGCCGGCGTGAATGTTTTTCAGGGAGATATTCTGAATGTTGGGGATGTTGAAGGTAGGGGGCGCCAGATCCTCCACCTTGCCCTCAGCCTTGTGGAGGTAGATCTTCTCCGCGGAGCATACCGGCTTAAAGAGGTTCACATACTCCCCGGCAGTCTCGCTCTTGCCCAGGAACAGGAAGCCCCCGTTCTTCAGGGCGGAGTGGAAGATGGCGAAGAGGCCCCGCCGCATTACCGGCTGGAAGTAGATCATCACGTTCCGGCAGCTGATGAGGTCCAGCTTGCCGAAGGGCGGGTCGGAGAACATGTTGTGGGTGGCAAAGACGATCATCCTGCGGATGGACTTGGAGATGTGGTACTGGTCCCCCACCTTCAGGAAGAACTTGGCCAGCCGGTCCGGGGTCACGTCGTCGATGATGTTCTCGGAGAAGATGCCCTTGCCCGCCTGCTCGATGGCCCGGGAGTCCACATCGGTGGCAAAGATCTTCACATCCCGCTTCACCTGCAGCTCGTCCATGACCTCCTGGAAGAGAATGGCGATGGAGTAGGCCTCCTCCCCGGTGGAGCAGCCGGCGGACCACACCCGGATGGGCTCGTCCTCCTTGGCCCGCTCCACAATTTTGTAGATGGCGTTGTACTTGAGTTTTTCAAAGAAGGCCGGATCCCGGAAGAAATTGGTCACTCCGATGAGAATCTCCTTGACCAGGGTGTTGACCTCCTCCTGGCTGTCCCCCAGCAGGCGGGCGAACTCGGACAGACTGCTGGTGTGGGTGACCAGCATCCGCCGCTCGATGCGCCGCAGAATGGTGGAGCGCTTATAGTATGTAAAGTCGATGCCGCTGGCGTTTTTCAGGATGGTGTAGATATGGGACAGGGTCTCCTCCTCGGAGAACAGGGAGTCATCGTCGGTAATAAGGCTGTCGCTGCGCAGAGGGCGCAGAAGAACAGGCGTATTAGAGAAGTTCAGGATCTCCTCGGCGATCTCCTCCGGAGAGAGGACGAAGTCGGCAAGACCCGTGTTGATGACACTGCGGGGCATGCCGTCAAACTTGGCGCTCTCCGGGGCCTGGGCGATGACCAGGCCCCCGTGCTCCTTCACCATCTTAACGCCGTTGGTGCCGTCGGAGCCGGTGCCGGACAGGACCACGGCGATGGAGTGCTCCCTCTTCTCCGCCGCCAGGGAGGCGAAAAAGGCGTCGATGGGGTGGTTCAGCGACCCCGGCGCCTCGGACAGGATCAGCCTGCCGTCCTTGATGGTCATGTACTTCTTGGGCGGGATCAGGTAGACGGTGTCCGGCTCCACGGCCATGCGGTTTTCCGCCTGGCAGACGGACATCTCAGTGTGCTTGCCCAGAATATCGGCCATCAGGCTCTTGTAGTCCGGTGAGAGATGCTGGACCACCACAAAACTCAAACCGCTGTTGGGCGGCATATAACTGAAAAACTGCTGCAGAGCCTCCAGCCCGCCGGCGGAGGCGCCGATTCCGATGACGATGGATGAGGGCTGGGCCCCGTCAGTGATTTTTCCCTCTGTTTCTTTCATGTGCGGATTACTCCTTTCCCGCTTCATTTATTCTTGCGGGAACGCCGCCCCGCAGGTATTTCTGTTCAAACACATCCGCCGGGAGCGGACGGTCATAATAGAACCCCTGGACATAGACGCAGCCCATCTCCAGCAGGGCGGAGATTTGCTCCTCCGTCTCCACGCCCTCGGCCACGCAGGTCATGTCGCAGCTTTTGCAGATTTCCACCAGATCCCGCACCAGCATCCGGCTGATAGGGTTGCCGCCCAGGTCCGCGATCAGGCTCCTGTCCAGTTTCACCGTTTCAAACCTCACGTTGGTGAAGAGAGAGAGGTTGGCGTACTGGGAGCCGAAGTCATCCAGGCTCATGTGCAGGCCGCAGGCGCGGAACCGCTCCACAAAATCCTGGAGTTCCGCGGTGCTCATCCTGTCGCCGCGCTCTGTGATCTCCAGCTCCAGGGCGGACTCCGGGATGTCCGGATAGCGGCTCTGAATGGCTAGGACGGAGGCCAGGGTGGCGGGGTGGGCGAGGGTGGTCCGGGAGAGGTTCACGGCAATTGGGACGATACCAAGTCCGGCGGAGCGCCACTGCTCCGCCTGGGCGAGGCTCCGCTCCAGGACGAAGAGATCCAGTTCCCGGATGGCGCCGGTGTCCTCCATCAGGGGGATGAACTGCGACGGGGAAATGATGGCGCCGTCCTCCCCGATCCTGTGCACCAGCGCCTCCGCCCCGGCCAGGGCGCCGGTGCGCATGTCCACCTTGGGCTGGAAGTAGACGATGAACTTCCCGCCTTGGGCCGCGTCCCCGGAAATGGGGTCATATATGATGTGGGGGAGGGCCGAAAGTGCCTGCGCGAAGTGCTCCGTATGGGCGTTGCGCATGGCCCGCTCCGCCTCCTCCGCTAGGTGCTTGCCGGTGAAGATCTCATTGGCCCACGCCTGGCCGATGCGGATCTGCTTGGGATAGCGCCGCTGGATGATGGACCACAGCCGGCCGCAGCAGCCCAGGAATACCTCCCGGGTGGTGTTGGGATAGAAGGCCACAAACTCCGTCTCACGGAGACGGAATAACAGCGCCGGGCCGAACAGCTCCGTCAGCGTATTGGCCACATACCACAGCATCCGGCTGCCGTACTCAAAGCCCTGGGTGTTGTTGACCGCGGCGAGCCCCGGGATGTCCAGGGCCACCGCGCCCATGGAGCTGTAGTACTCGGAGTTAATGGTGTGGAGGGTCTCCAGATAGGACCGCAGATCCGGTATATTCATCAGCCGCTCCGTGAGGGCCGATGGATTCGCCCCGCCGCTGAACCGCTCCCGCTGCTGGAGCATGAAGGGGATCAGGGTGCTGAACACCGCCGCGTCCGCCGGATGCTTGCGGGCGTTTTCCACACACAAAAAGCCCATTACCTCCTGATGGTCGTCCCGCGCCAGGGGGAACACGGTAAAGTGCCAGGGACGCTCCGCTCCCTCCTCTCCGTCCAGCTCCGCTTCGGCGGCGTTCCGGGACAAGAACATCGGCGAGCGCTCCCGCATACACTGGATCATCAGGGGGAATTTCTCCAGCGGCGTGCCGGAGACAACCTGCTGAATGCTGCGCTTGCTGCCATTGGTCCACTCGAAGGTGATAATGACCGCACGGCGGCTCTCCACCAGCATCAGGGTGTAGACACGATCGGCATGGTAATACTCGCCGATGGCCCGCAGGACGCCGGACAAGGACGCGTCCAGGGTCTTGGCCGCCAGCATGGTGGACATGCTGTCCAGCGCCAGATCCTTTTCCGGCGCCGACAGCAGGCGGCTCATCTCCGTGGTGTGGATGGAAACCCGGTCGTTCTGGCCGGCGTGCAGCTGCGTCCAGAGCCACTCCTCACGCTCCTGGGCAAAGACGACCGCGTCCGTGGCCGCGTTCCAGCGGGACGCGCACGCCTGGACCGCCTGGGCCAGCATGAAACGGTAATTGGCCGTGGCCGCAGGCATCAGATCCACGCCTGCTACCAGGCGCAGCCCGCGGTAAACCGACTCGGGCGAAAGCATACGGCGCAGCGCGGTGAGGGATTCCTCCAGACGGCTGCGCAGGGCGTCTTTTTCTGTCACATCCGGGAATACGATGACAATCTGGCCGGCGCCCTGCCGCCCCATCAGGCAACTGCCGCCCAGTACCAGGGAAAGCCCTGCGGAAATCCCGTACAGCACCCAGTCCGTCTCTTCTCCGACGGGCAACTGCTCCAACCCGTTGATCTGGAGGACGGCCACGGCGCGGTTGCCGCTTTTCCGGTCAGAAAACAGGGCCTCCGCCATCCGCTGCACCGCCTCCTGGCTGTGCAGCCGGCTGACCGCGTCCCGGGCAGTCTCGCTGCGGATCACCCGCTCCAGACGGTGGTCGGGGTCCAGCCAGATCAGATAGACAAAGAGATACACATGCCGGGAGATGGGTTCTTCTGTCAGATAGAGGATGTGCCGCACCCAGCGGATACTGCCGCTGCGGTCCGCTCGCCGGTACTCCGCGCACAGCCACCGCGTCCCGCTGCGGTACCGCTCCAGCAGCGCGTCCCGGTCAAAGCCGGTTAGGAACTGAAGTTGGTCGCCCTTGCAGAAAATATGCTGCTTTTCCAGGCGCAGCACCTCGGAACAGCGGGCGTCCTGTACCTGGTGGCTGAAGTCCGTCCCCTCAATCCAAAGGTGCTCCACGCTGTCCAGATCCAGATTGGCCCGCATCCGCATAACCAGATCCGCCACCAGCAGTTCCGGCAGCCGGTACTGGTCCGGTGACCAGTCCTCCCCGCCGGTGAAGCTGCGGGGCAGTTCCTCCAGAACGCCCACCGCGCGCGCTGCCCGGCCCACCTCGTCGAACAGCATCCGGTAGGAGAAGGAAAACCAGCCGTAGCAGCCGCTGTCCTTCCGGCGCACGGCAAAATTGCCGAACCCCTGGGCACAGCCGTTCAGCAGCTCTCTTGCAAAACACCGAAACCGGGCCACGGAATCCGGGTGAATCCAGCCGTTGTTGATCAGACTGTCCGGGAATGGGGAGGGATCGCTGTGCAGCGGGTCGTCTTCCCCACCTAGAATATCGCCCCGGAACCGCCGGGTGGACAGGTCCACTTCCCAGGCGCGCTTGGAAGTCAGGTCAAAAGCGGTCTGGAACCGACGGAGCTGATCCGCCTGGTCCTGCTGGGTTTCTTTGAACTTGGATACATCCGTCGTGGTAACCATCATCATGGGCTGATCGCTGTTGTACTCGATCCGCGCAGCCCGAATCTGCCACCAGAGCCAGGGCTGTCCCTCGCCGCTGTGGACCCGGTGGGTGTACTCCACCACCTGTTCCTGTTGAAGTCCATCCCGCAGTACGAGCAAAACAGAGGAAAGGTCGTCCGGGTGGACCAGGTCGGTCAAAGGTTTTGGCAGAGGGAAGCCCTTGCTGTCGCCCCCGATGAGCCGGCAGAAGCTGGGGCTGACATAGACGATCCGAGGGACCTCCCCCATCTCCAGCAGTGCCACGCCGCTCTCCATGTTCTCCAGCAGGGCGCTGAGGGTGATGACGCTGGCGGGTCGCAGTTCCCCGTCCTGCTCCACCTCCTGGTCCTTTAGGTAAAACTGGTGCTTGCCTGCCTTTTTTGCTTTGTAGAGCGCCAAGTCAGCGGACTGGTACAGCCTCTCGAACGTCTGCCCTTTCCCGGCCAGGTGGATGCCCACGCTGGCCGTTATATATACCGTCTCCCGGTCACCCAAAGCCAACTGCAGTTTCTCACAGATGGCGGCAGCCTTTTTTGAGGCGATTTCCTTCGTGATGCCACCATAGAGGAACACGACAAACTCGTCTCCTCCCAGCCGCCCCACGATGTCGCTTGCCCGAAAGAGGCTGGAGAGTTTCTCCGCCGCCCGCCGGATGGCCTGGTCCCCGGCCTGGTGGCCCAGCACATCGTTGACCTGCTTGAAATTGTCCAGATCCACAATAAACAGCGCACAGGTGTCCCCCTGTCCCATTTCCAGCAGACGGTCTTTGATTGCCCGCTCCGTGGCGGCGCGGTTGAGCAGGCCGGAGAGCATATCCATGGAGGCGCGCCACTGGAGGTCTTTCAGATAGGAGTCCTGGCGGTTCCCCGTCGGCTGCATTTCATTTTTAGAGGAGTCCTCTCTCATTTGACCCACCCGCTTTCCGTTTCGATGAAAATCTTGATTTTTATTCCGCGCGCAGCCTATGTAACAAGTATAATCTTTTGCTACAACTTTACCACCGTTTTGGTAAATGTTCAATACCCAGCGGGGCGCCGGCATATTCCGATTCGACGCTTTTTGCATTTCCGGGCAGTATACAGTGCTTGTGCCGCCGAATCTGCCCAAGCCAGTGTAACAGTAGATTATATATGTTACATAGCCCCCTTGTCTGACGATACGCTATACTGTGGGTATCTTCAGACAAGGGGGCTATGATACGCTATGGCAGCAACAGAACCAATCAGGAACAAGGGCCAACTGAAGGCTTTGGCCAACTATTTTTTGAAACGCGGGCAGTTCCGCAATTACGCGCTCATCGTAGCGGGAACGTGCACTGCGCTCCGGATCAGCGACTTGCTAAAACTGAAATGGACAGACGTTTATGATGAGAAGCAAAGGGTATTTCACACCCACGTGACCATAGTGGAGACGAAGACCGGGAAAGCCAAGACCATCGCTCTGAACAAGCAGGTGCTCCAGGCCCTACGGCTATATTTGCCCCACAGGCGCGGTGACTTTATTTTCGCGAGCAGCCGCAGAAACGCCAACGCTATCAGCCGGGTTCAGGCGTGGCGTATCATCCGTGCGGCAGCAATGGCTGTGGGCCTGCACGGAAAGATCTCCTGTCACAGTCTGAGAAAAACCTGGGGCTACCATGCCTGGACCAGCAAAGCGGTCTCTCCTGTGGTGATCATGCACATTTATAACCACAGTGACTATGCGGTCACACGGCGATACCTGGGGGTGGATCAGGACGACCTGGACAGGGCGTACCTTGGAATGGAGCTCTTCTACTGATGCCGCTCCATCCGGCAGGGCGTATCCCGGACCGCAGCCCGGCGACCGCCGTTTCCCGCGGACCAACGGAAGATATTTTTTCATCCTTTCAGGCTTTTGGCTGCGGCCGATCCCCGCCGCGGCGTCTGTATGACGGGAAATCGCCCGCGAAAACAGCGCCGCCGCGAGAAACCGCGTCTTTCGAAATATGGCTTCAGTACCAAATTGAAAGGGCGAATATCTTAACATTCTGTCAAGAATCAGAATTTCTCCTGTACTTTAGTCCCCCGTGTCTGTTATACTTTTTATAAATAACTGCCGTCGGGGGCCGGCGGCCGAAAGGAGCAAGTCCGTGCAAATCAATCCACAGCTCATAGAGAAAATCAAGGAATCTCTGTTCTCTGTCCTTCCCATTACAGCCATTGTGTTGCTGCTGAGCGTGACTATCGCGCCGTTGGCTCCGGGGGTTATCGTCCTTTTCTCCTTCGGCGCATTCCTTTACCAGCGTATCGCTCATTCTTCAAGATATATTCAATCAGTTCCCGTCGCCATGGTCTGTTCCGTGGGCACTCTGCATTCAATTCTCTTGCAATGGTACGTGATGTTTTTCCGTTGAGATATTCCGAGAATATTCTTTGGACTATCTCATCACGGGTCTGTTCAAATAACTTGCGATGAGAGGTACTCAGATATGAAAAATGGCGGTAAGTTCTGCAGTGTTTTCTCAAACGCGTAGAAAAAAGTCGGGGCTGATTTCCCTTGAAAAATTCCAAGATCAGTTTTTCGTAGTTGATTACCTTTGCAGTGATTCGCTCCGCTACATAAGGACAGACCCTCAGCTGGCACTCATCGTTCTTCTCATAGAAGCAATACTTGCATGAAACAACTTTTCGGCTGCGATATATATTTTTAGGCGGCATATTTACCCTCCTTAGTAATGGTTTTGGATAAGAAAAAAGCGCCGGAATGAACACTCTCCAGAGTGTCCGTATCCGGCGCTGTCAGTCTGTATTAAATTACATGGTTTGTTCGAAGGGGGGATCTGCGGTCGCTTCCATCTCCTTCGTAATTCGCTCCTCAAAATCTGGAACCAGTTCCTGTATCCGCTGTTGAATCTGTTCTATGGTCTGCTCCTGTTCCGCTGGGAGAGAACAGCTGAAACGGATGTAGGCACTCTGTTGATAGACCTCAATGAGCTGCTCAGTTGTAAACTGGCGTTCATCAGGTATCAGGCCCGACCGGATTGCAAAGTCTCGTTTGGCACCTACATAATCCCCTTCGTAATAATGGCCATGGTTCAGACCGGTGTGATTGAAATCCCAGTCCCATGTCACAAACTTGGCGCCCTTTTCGGTCAGCCGGCCGGCAAGCACTGTGCCGTTAAATTCAGCGAGAGACTGATAGGGTTCCGATAACCCTGCTGCCTTGAGAGTCGGCGCGTGCTCCAAATGGTTCATGTATTCCAGAACCGTTCCGGCGATGTCCGTGGCTTTGGCACATGCCTTTTCTCGTTCGGGCGAGTCTACCTCCTCCTGACGGTAGAAAACATTGCCCTGTTCATTGATCCGGCATAATCGCTGACTGTGATACTCCACTGGCATGGAGTCATCCTCCTGGGGCAGGGGAGTGAAACCAGCCCGCCCCAGAACGACAGCCAGTTCCTTAAAATACAGATCTCTTTTCATTTTCCTTACCTCCTTGGGCTGGCGCCCTTTTTGAATTTTGCAGAAATAAAAAAGCGCCGCTTTGGTGGGTAATCGAGACAAACAAAACGGCGCTTTAGTTTTTGCTTATTGTTTTTATTTGTAACGCACAATTTTCTTTGGGCTGGCGCCCTTTTTGGGAAACAAAAAGGGCACCACTCTAATGGTTATTAAAACCAACAAAACGGTGCCCATAATTTTGTGAATCTTTTTAGTCTGAAAAACGGTGCCTTTTTTGAAAAAAACGCTTTCAAAAAGGGCACCGGCATATAATCCTGCAAAATGGTGGCAGAATAGTGGTTCAAATCTTTGCTCATCCACCGGAATAGCCTATGTCATCTATTGTTCAAACCCTGAATTTGAGGGGGGTAAAAAACCCGGAAAAGGTTGATGCCGTAGGCTTACAGCCTACGGCATCTATACCTTTTTTACAATATGGAGGTGACACCCGGATTTGAACCGGGGAATCAGGGTTTTGCAGACCCTTGCCTTACCACTTGGCTATGTCACCATCACTGCTACTATTATATGCGGTCTCTTTCAAAAAGTCCACATTTATTTTTGAGATTTCAATGCCCACACCGTTTTTTCAGTGTGGGCATTGAACTGGAGCGGGCAACGAGGCTCGAACTCGCTACCTCCACCTTGGCAAGGTGGCGCTC
>CATZYY010000060.1 GCA_958426425.1 uncultured Oscillospiraceae bacterium | reverse complement strand
ACACCACCCGGAAGGTGAACATCCGCTCCGGCTCCACCATCCGGTTCAGAAGGTCGGCCTTTTCGTACTCCGGATGCTTTTCGATCACAGGCTCCAGGGAAGAGAACACTTCCTCCACAGTCTGGACGAATTCCGGCTCGTTGGCGTGCTTGGTCTTGACGTTCTCAATCACACTGGCAAGATAGGCGTTCATATGTTATGACCTCCTCATATTCGGCGATTGTTGATCGCGCACCATTTCCTGATACCTTCTATGTAACAGTTTAACACATGCAGAGCATGGAAACAAGGGTGGACTTTGGCAAAACAGACAATTTCACCCTGTTTTGCAGAAAAAAACAGGATGTTGTTTTGTGCGCTTTGCTGACATCAGACAACGCTGCTGCTTTTTCCATTACAAACGGCTTCTCCTTGACTTTCCTGGGAAGCATTGTATAATATTTTCGGCACCTTTTCCGGCGCTGAGCGCCTGAGAGGAAAGAATTGAGGGAGGATTGGCTATGAATACCTATCCCATGACGGTGGCGGGATTGAAACGGGAGCTGCCCATCTGCAAAATTACGGATGATCTGTACATTGGCGCATTTATAGTTTTCGGCGACGCGGAGCTGACCGTGGCTTGTGCCCGTGAGCTTTTGAAGCTGGTTCCGGAGGACAGCTATGACTATATGCTGACGGCGGAGGCCAAGAGCATCCCTCTGATTCATGAGATGGCCCGGCAGTCCGGGGCCAAAAAGTATTTCATTGCCCGGAAGGGACCTAAGGCTTACATGCCGGACCCCCTGCGGGTGGTGGACCAGTCCATCACCACTGCCGGTGAGCAGGCGCTGTATCTGGGCCGGGATGACGCGGACCTGATTGGCGGCAAGCGGATTCTGCTGATGGACGACGTGATCTCTACCGGCGGTTCCCTTCACGCCATGGAGGCGCTGGTGGCCCAGGCCGGCGGCATCGTGACAGGGCGGGTGGCCGTTTTGGCGGAAGGCGCCGCGGCGGACCGGACGGATATTCGGTATCTGGAGAAACTGCCGGTATTCAACGCCGACGGCACTGTAAAGGAATAAGGGAAAAATAAGGCGCGCCATCCCGTTGCGGGATGGCGCGCTTTTTTATGTGAGAGAGTTCCCGGGCTGTTTTTCAGATCAGCTGCAGCAGAGCGTAGATCGAAGTGCTGACGCCGCCAAGAATGAATACGTAGATGATAAAGCGGTGAGACAGGCGGTCACTGACCCGCTTGTCCAGCAAGGCGCCGATCCACATACCCAGCAGGGAGGCCGGCAGGGCGATCACGCTCAGCAGCAGGCTCTCCCGGCTGAACATCCCGCTCCAGAGGTAGAGGATTACGCGGAAGACACATTCAAAGATGAAGACGAAGCACACATTGCTGCGGAATTCCTCGCGCCGCTGGGTCACCCGCTCCAGGTAGGCCAAGAACAGCAGGTCAATGCCGAACAGGCCGGCGGTGACGCCGGAGAGGAAGGACATGACGCTGCGCAGCAGAGTACTGGGCTTGCCGGTTCCGGGCTTTCTGGTCAGCATCTCCGCACCCATGGCGATGATCACCAGGCCCAGCAGCAGCTTCAGGACGGAGGGAGAGCCGTACCGCAGCAGCAGCGTGCCGGGAATGATGCCCAGCATCACAAAGGCCGCGATGGGCAGTACCAGCCGAGCATTAAAGTGGCTCCGGTTTTTCCACACCACCCGGGCATTCAAAATCAGGGATACCGGCAGAAGACCCGGCGTAATGGTGCTGTTGGGCAGATATACCGACAGCAGCGGTGTGGACAGCAGCGGATCGCCAAATCCCACCAATCCCTTGATAATAAAGGCGATGGTAACGGAGATAAAGATGTAAAGAATCAGTGGCAGCTCCATGGTATATTCCTCCGATATGTGGATGGGGGCGGCGGTGCCGCCACGGGGTATTATACAGCGCGGCAGTAAAAAAAGCCATACAGAGGCGATGCTTTCCTTTCCAAAATTTATGTACTGTGGTATAATGCCCCTATGAAACAGAAAAAACGGGTGGTTTACCGCCTGCCGGGAGGCAGCATCCCGGCAATTTTATCAGCGCTGTTCATGGCTTGTTCGGCAGTGGTGCGCATCGTCTGGGCCTGCGGGGAGGACGCGGTCTCCCGCCCGACGCTCTGGCTCCAAATCCTCCTGCCCATCGCGGCAAACCTGCTCTTTGCGCTGACGCTGCTGGGCTCCGGCAGGGACCGGCTGTACCGCACTGCGCCGGCGGTGTGGCTGGGGTGTGTGTTTTTCGCGGTGAAGGCCTTCACCTTCCCGTCCATGGTACATACGGTGCTTTGCCTGTGCCTGTATGCCCTGGTGGCGGCGCTGTACACCGCCACGGTGACGGGGCGGGTTCCTACCCAGATCCCCCTGTGGTTCCTGTTCGGCCTGCCGCTGGTATATCACCTGATCGTGGAAGATCTGCTGGGCAAGCAGGGCTGGCCCCTCCACGCTTGGCTGCCGGAGATCAGCGTGCTGTGCTGCATGGTGTCGCTGCTGAGCGCATCCGTCGGCATGCGCCGCCATGTTCCGGCGGAGGGGGAGTACGTCCGCCGCTTCGGGGACCGCAGCGACGGCCGCCGGGTCCGGACCCTGTCTCCCATTTTCGCCGTGTCTCCCTACCTGATGAAGACCCGCAATACCTCCCAGAATTTCCTGGAGGATACCCTGGAGATCACCAATCTGGAGCGATATATTCAGGAAAAGCGGAAGGCGGGGATGGAGGGTTTCGGCCTGCTCCACGCTCTGCTGGCGGCCTATGTGCGCACCTGCGCCGTCTATCCGGGGCTGAACCGCTTCATCGCCGGGCAGAAGATCTACGCCCGGGACCGGGAGATCCAGGTGAACATGACGGTAAAAAAGGAGATGTCCACGGACTCTCCCGACACAGTCATCAAAGTGACCTTTGACGCCGCTGATACGGCGGAGACCGTCTACCGCCGGTTCCACGAGAAGGTGATGGAGGTGAAAAACGCCCCGGCAGACACCTCCTTCGACGCCTTGGCCGGGGTGTTCAACCTGGTGCCGGGACTTGCGCTGAAAGCTCTGGTGGCCGTCCTGCAGACGGCGGACTACTTCGGGTGTCTGCCCCGGTCTTTAACGGACCTGTCCCCCTTCCATGGGTCGCTGTACATCACTTCCATGGCGTCTCTCGGCATCCCGCCCATCTACCATCATCTCTACGACTTCGGTAACGTGCCGGTATTCTGCTCCATGGGCCGCAAGCGCAAGGTCTACGAGACCCGGCGGGACGGCTCCGTGGTGCTGCGGAAATACGTGGACTGCAACTATGTCACCGACGAGCGCATTGTGGACGGGTTCTACTACGCTGCCGCCATGCGCTGCCTCCATGCGCTGCTCCACGACCCATGGCAGCTGGACAATCCGCCGGAGCGGGTGGAGCGGGATCAGGACTGAACGAAAAGGAGGTCCCATGCACGACCACACTCTGCCCCATGTGGGACTGCGGATGGTGAAGTCCGCCGCCGCAGTGCTGATTTGCCTGCTGGTATCCATGCTGGTGAACCGGGAGGAGATGCGGATTTACTCCTCCATTGCCGCTCTGCTGTGTGTCCAGCCCTATGTGGAGGACACCCGGCGCATGGCCCTCCAGCGGATCACCGGCACCTTCATCGGTACGGTTTCCGGCGCCCTGGCCATTTTGATCGAGGTGTACCTGCTGGACATCCGGGGGACCCTGGCGGGCTACGTGCTGATCGCCGCGCTGATCCTGCCCACCCTGTGGGGCGCCGTGGCGCTGAAGGCGGCTAATGCGGCGTCCCTTTCCTGCGTGGTGCTGCTGAGCATCACCGTCACCCACATCACGGACCCCAATCCCTGGATTTTTGTGTGGAACCGCGTGGTGGAGACCCTGCTGGGCATTGCGGTGGGCATCGGCGTCAACGCCTTCCACCTGCCTCGCCGCAAGCGGCGGGACGTGCTGTTCGTCTCTGGAATCGACGGGGTGCTGATGGATGTGGGCGGCAAGACGCTGCTCCCTGCCAGCCGGGTGCGGCTGAACCGGATGCTGGATGCGGGGCTGCTGTTCACGGTATCCACCCTCCGGACGCCCGCCTCTGTTCGGGAGGCCACCCAGGGACTGCGGCTGCGGCTGCCGGTGATCGTCATGGACGGCGCCGCCATGTACGATTTGCAGAAAAAGACCTTTCTGCACACCTGCCTGCTGCCACGGGAGTTGGCCATGACCTGCTGTGAGATCTTCGAGGCCCATGGGGTGCACTGCTTCTTAAACGGCGTTCAGGATGATGTGCTGCTGATCTACTACGGGCAGCTGCGCAATGAGGCGGAGCGGGATGTGTACGAGAAATGCCGCTCCTCCCCCTACCGCAACTATGTCAGCCGGGACTACTTTCAGGAGTGTCCCATTTTGTATCTCATGGGCGTGGACCGGACGGAGAAAATTGAGACCCTATACGCCGCTCTGGAGGCGGCGTGCCTTGCGGAGCAGGTGAAGATCCGGCTGGACCCGGCGCCGGAGTATCCGGGATTTAGCTACCTGAAAGTATATGAAAAATCCGCCTCCCGGCAGGCGATGCTGGAGCGGCTGAAGGCGGATCTGCAGGTGGAAAAGAGCGTCATGCTCAGCAGCCTGCCGGATCAGGGAGATGTGCTGGTCAAAGGCGGTACCCAGGCGGTAAAGGCCCTGGAGCGGCTGTTTGAACCACTGGTGTGGCAGCGGGACCGGCAGCCCTGAGGCCGCGGCGACGTTCATTGTTTGACTTTGCTGGGAGAACGGCCCATTGCCACTTTTGCGGCAATGGGCCGTTTTTTTATTGGGAAACTGTGATAACACGTCATATGTTCTCGAAACAACCCCTTGACAATCAGGGACGGCCATAGTAACATGAAGTCAACTTCATGTGAAGGATACTTCATTATGCACAGAGGGAGGAATGTGTCTTGAAAAACCGCGTGCGGGAGCTGCGGACGGCGGCGGGCATGACCCAGCAGCAGCTGGCGGAGGCGGTCCGCGTGTCCGCCCGGACCATCATCTCCCTGGAAAAAGAGCAGTACAACCCCTCGCTGCTGCTGGCCTACCGGATCGCGGAGGTCTTCGGCACCACGGTGGAGGATTTATACTGTTTGGAGGAAAACAAGGAACGGGAGGACCGGGAATATGAAGAAGATCTATGACCGAAGGGGATTTGCCTGGGGGCTGATGTGCATCGCCCTGGCGGTCGTCTGCGGCGGGACCATGGTGCTGCGGGGTCCCTCCTTGAAGCTGGCGGTCAGTATGGTGCTGATGCTGGCGCTGGGGTGGGCGAACATTGCCTGTTCCACGGACCGGCAGATGTACAGGACCGCCGCACCCGACGAGAGGGATCGGGCGGTGAGCCGCCAGAGCGCCTGGCGGGCCTATCAGCTGCTGGTAAATGGATGCATGCTGGCGGCAGTGGTGCTGATGGTGGTCTATGGGATCTGGCGCTCTCAACTGGTGGCCGCGGCGCTTTTGACACTGTGTTTAGTGCTGCTGGCGGCTTTTGGAATTTTGCTGGGGGTGAACATTTACTATGAAAAACGCATGTGAGGCCGCTATTCGCCGGGGCAGATGGGAGGATCTGCCGGCACCGCCGCAGCGGGAAATGCCATCGGCCGCTGAGCTCGCCAAGGGATGGGAAAGCGGCTTGTTGAAATGACCGGAGCCTGCTATAATGGATGGCAGAGAGCGACATTTTGACGCCGGATATGGGGCTTTTGTCTCTGCCTGAACGGTAGAGAAGGGCATATCCATGGTCCCTTAATTTTACAGAAGTGGGGAGAGCGCGATGATTCCTGACACCATACTCGTGGTAGACGACGATGAAATCAACCGCGGCATTCTGGAAAACCTGTTTGCCTCCTTTTATCGGGTGGAGGAGGCGGAAAATGGCCGGATTGGTCTGGAGAAAATCCAAGCTAATCCGGAGGGCTACTGCGCCGTGCTGCTGGATGTGGTGATGCCGGAGATGGACGGGCTGGAAGTGCTGCGGTACCTGCAAAAGGACGGGACTCCGGAGCGGATTCCCGTGTTCCTCATTACCGCCGAGGCCAGTGACGCCACCATGCGGGAGGCCTATCACCTGGGTGTCATGGACGTCATCAGCAAGCCGGTGGTACCTTATGTGGTGCTGCGCCGGGTGAACTCCGTGGTGGAGCTGTTCCGGGCCCGGAAGCGGCTGGGCAGCGTGGTGGAGCGGCAGCAGTCGGAACTGCTGGCCCAGGCCCGGAAGATTATCGATCTGAATCAGGGCATGATTGAATCCCTGGCCGCGGCCATCGAGTTCCGCAACGGCGAGTCCGGAGAACATGTCCGCCGCATCCACAACATCACGGAGAGCCTGCTGCTGGACACGGATTTGGGAGAAGGTCTCAGCCGGGAGGAAGTTGGGCAGATTGCCCAGGCCGCCATTATGCACGATGTGGGCAAGATCGCCATTCCAGACGCTATTTTGAATAAGCCCGGCCGTCTGACGCCGGAGGAGTTCGAGATCATGAAAACCCATACCACCCAGGGCAGCTCCCTGCTGGAGAAGATTCCACAGCTGCGGGAGAACGGAGTCTATTCCTATGCCTGCGACATTGCCCGCCACCACCACGAGCGCTGGGATGGCCGAGGCTATCCCGACGGACTGAAGGGGGACGAGATCTCTCTGTGGGCCCAGATTGTGTCTTTGGCGGATGTGTACGACGCCCTCAGCTGCAAGCGGGTTTATAAGGATGCATTTCCCCGGGAGACGGTGCTGCGAATGATCCGGGATGGGGAGTGCGGGGCGTTTAATCCCCGTCTGCTGGATCGTTTCTTCTCCGTGGAGGAGAAGCTGCAGAACCTGTATCAGAGGGAATCATGATAAAGGAGGAGACAGATGGACGCTGTAAAGAAAGAGCGGCTGACTGCCGCCGGCATTGATGTGGATGACGCTTTGGGCAGATTTATGGGCAACGAGGCGCTGCTGGAGCGCTTTTTGACAAAATTCTTGGCGGACGGCAACTATGCTGCCCTGTCCGCCGCCGTGGCGGCGGGAGATTCTGCGGGGGCGCTGACCGCCTCCCACACCCTGAAAGGGGTGTGCGGAAACCTCTCCATGTCGGAGCTGTTTCGGCTGCTGACCTGTCAGGTGGAAGCTCTGCGGGCGGACGACTGGACAAGAGCCGCCGGACTGATGCCGGAGATTGACCGGGCCTATGCGGCGGTGGTGGGCGCCATTGGAGAGGCAGGCAGATGAGAAGGAAAACAGCGGAGCGGAAACGCATGTTCCGCGATATGCAGCTGAATGTTGCTGGATTATTAATCCTGGTGATTTTAGCCCTCATCAGCTCTCTGCTGCTGCGAACGGCACTGCTGCGCAACGCTCAGAGCATGGGGGTAGCGCTCTCCCGCAACTATGCCGCGGAGGAGAGCAACAATCTCTCTGTTTTTGAGACGCTGCTCTCCTTTGGCACGGTCGCTTTGGATCAGAGGGTAGAAGAGGGCAGCAGCAAGGAGGAACTGCTGGAATGGATGAACCTCTACTTTCAGCAGCTCAGCACTGTCCTGGGAAAGGAAATCGTGGACCTCTATCTGGTATTGGATGGAGAGATCATTGCCGCCAATCCCTGGGAGGGGGACGATACCTACAATGTCTATGAAACAGAGTGGTATCAAAAGGCTGTGGCCGCGGAGGGAGCGGTGGTCTTCACCAACCTGTATGTGGATGCTATTTCCAATACGCCGGTGATTACGGCGGCTCAAAAATGCAATGCTGCCGAGGCGGTACTTGCCTTTGACGTGTTTCCGGAGAATGTTACTTTCCAGATCACAGACCAGGAACTCTCCCCGGGGGATTCCTTTTTCCTTTGTGACGGAGAAGGGAACGTGATCTTTCATCATACAGAGCTGAAGATGGACGATCCCGCTATCCACGCATATTTGAGTGATCTCATCAGCCAGATTGAGGCTGGAGAACTGGCGGGCTACGACGATTCCATCACTGATCTCAACGGCCAGACCCGGGGGGTTTATTACACCGTGATGGAAAATGGCTGGTATGCCATTCTCACCAGACCGTATTCCAATATCCTGCGCAGCATGAATTGGTTCTATCTGGCTTTTGCCGCCATTATCGGCCTTTTTTTACTGATGGCGGTTATTATGACCTGGCGTTCCGTCCGTACCAACGCCCGGATGGAGCGGACCAATGAGACCGTCCGGGTGCTGGGCAACTCCTACTATGCGCTGTATCGGGTGGATTACGGCCGGGATACCTATGAGATGATTAAAGGCTCCGACTATATGCGCGCACGGCTGCCTGAAAGCGGGGCCTATGGAGATTTGCAAAAGGCCCTGGGAGAGGTCATTGAGCCGGATGCTTACGAGGAGTTTATGCGCAGCTTTTCCCGGGAGAGCATTCAGTCCCTGGTTTCCCGCCGGATGCGGGATTTTGGTGGCGAGTTTCTCCGCCGCTTCGGAGAGGAGTACCGCTGGGTCAGCGTGCGGGTTTTGTTTGACGAATCCCTGGCACCGGAGGAAGTGGTGCTGTGCTTCCGGGAGGTGGAGGCAGAGAAGCAGGGCCAGCTGCGGGAGCGGAAGCTGCTGCAGGATGCGCTGGAGCTAGCCCGCCAAAACGAGGCCTCTAAACAGAGCTTTTTCAGCAACATGTCCCATGACATGCGCACGCCGCTCAATGCCATCATCGGTCTTTCCCAGCTGGCTGCACAGCACGCCGACGACCCGGTTCAGACGGCGGAGTATTTGAACAAAATCCACTATTCCAGCCGACAGCTGCTGGATTTGATCAACGATATTCTGGACATGTCCCGGATGGAGCAGGGCAAGGTGGTACTTAACAACCAGTGGATCGACCTGAGAGCCTGCGTGGAGGAATGTATCGGCTCTTTCCGGTTTCAGGCGGAGCACGACGGCAAAACACTCCAGGAATTTGTGGAGATGGAGGACCGGTGGGTTTTGGCGGACCCTGTTCGCATTGGGCAGGTTCTCAACAACCTCCTCTCCAACGCGCTGAAGTTTACCTCCCCGGGGGATACGGTCTCCGTCTCTTTGACGCAGATCGAGAGCTTGGAGTCCCCCCGGTATAAACTGGTGGTGTCGGATACAGGCATGGGCATGGAAGCAGATTTCCTGCCGCACCTTTTCGAGCCTTACTCTCGGGAGATGCGCTTTGGTGCCCGAAAGGTGGCGGGGACCGGTCTGGGAATGCCCATCACCAAAAATCTGGTGACCCAGATGAACGGTGAGATCCGGGTGGAGAGCCAGCCGGGAAAGGGCACCACCTTTACCATTATTCTGCCCTTTACCGCCTCCAGCGAGGTGGCTCCGGGGCAGGAGAACCATGAGGAGGAATCCCATTCCCAGGACAAGCAGGCGCCGGTGACTCTGGAGGGGCTGCGGATTCTGCTGGCAGAGGACAACGAGGTGAATATGGAAATCACCACGGAGCTGCTGAGCATGAACGGCGTTCAGGTGACCCAGGCCTGGAATGGCCGGGAGGCCATGGAGATTTTCCGGGATTCCCAGCCATTCTCCTTTGATGCGATTTTGATGGATATGCAGATGCCGGAGATGGACGGCTGTGAGTCCGCCCGACGGATCCGGGCCATGCATCGGCCGGATGCTGCCGTCGTTCCCATTATTGCAGTGACGGCCAACGCCTTTGCAGAGGATGTGGCGGCCACCACTGCCGCGGGTATCAACGCCCACGTCTCCAAGCCCATCGATTTTGCGCTGCTGCAGGAAACCCTGCGCAAGTGGGTGGGGAAAAAAGGCGAAAATCACACATGAGCACAGGAAAAACCACCCACGCGCCATTTGGCACGGGGGTGGTTTTTGTGAGAAATCAGTTCTCGCCGGGAACCTTGGGCAGCTGGGCGAAGCTCATTTCCAGCTCCTCGTCGGTGGGGATGTAGTCGGTCATTTGGCCGTTGTGGAACTTCTCATAGGCCACCATGTCGAAGTAGCCGGTGCCGGTGAGACCAAAGAGAATGGTCTTCTCCTCGCCGGTCTCCTTGCACTTCATGGCCTCGTCAATGGCCACCCGAATGGCGTGGCTGGACTCGGGAGCGGGCAGGATGCCCTCCACCCGGGCGAATTCCTCGGCAGCCTCGAAAACCTTGGTCTGCTCCACGGAGACGGCCTCCATGTAGCCGTCGTGGTAGAGCTGGGACAGCACCGGGCTCATGCCGTGATACCGCAGGCCGCCGGCGTGGTTGGCGGAGGGGATGAAGTTGCTGCCCAGGGTGTACATTTTGGCCAGGGGGCAGACCATGCCGGTGTCGCAGAAGTCATAGGCAAACTTGCCGCGGGTCAGACTGGGGCAGGAGGCGGGCTCCACGGCGATGAAGCGGTAGTCCTTCTCACCCCGGAGCTTCTCGCCCATGAAGGGAGAGATCAGACCGCCCAGGTTGCTGCCGCCGCCGGCACAGCCGATGATGATGTCGGGGGTCACATTGTACTTGTCCAGGGCTGCCTTGGCCTCCAGGCCGATGATGGACTGGTGCAGCAGCACCTGGTTGAGGACGCTGCCCAGCACATAGCGGTAGCCGGGCTGGCTGGCGGCGGCCTCAACGGCCTCGGAGATGGCGCAGCCCAGGGAGCCGGTGGTGCCGGGGTGTGCCTTCAGAATGGCCCGGCCCACGTTGGTGGTCTCAGAGGGGGAAGGGGTGACTGCGGCACCGTAGGTCCGCATGACCTCCCGGCGGAAGGGTTTTTGCTCGTAGCTGACCTTCACCATGTACACCTGGCAGTCCAGGCCCAGATAGGAGCAGGCCATGGACAGGGCTGTGCCCCACTGGCCGGCACCGGTCTCGGTGGTGACGCCCTTGAGGCCCTGGTTCTTGGCGTAGTAGGCCTGGGCGATGGCGGAGTTGAGCTTGTGAGAGCCGGAGGTGTTGTTGCCCTCGAACTTGTAGTAGATCTTGGCGGGAGTCTGGAGCTTTTCCTCCAGGCAGTAGGCCCGGACCAGGGGAGCGGGCCGGTACATCTTATAGAAGTCCCGGATCTCCTGGGGAATGGGGATCTCCCGGTCGTCGTCATTGAGCTCCTGGCGGATCAGCTCGTCGCAGAACACCGGGCGCAGGTCCTCGTAGCCCATGGGTTCGCCGGTGGCGGGATTGAGCAGGGGTGCGGGCTTATTCTTCATATCGGCCCGCACGTTGTACCAATTCCGGGGCAGCTCGTCTTCAGACAGGTAGATCTTGTAAGGGATTTTTTCGAATGTCATGGGAATTCTCCTTTCGATTCCGGGGTCCCAGGGAAACAAAAAAGACCTTCGTCCCACAAGGACCCATCCAATGGTTCCTTGGGACAAAAGTCTGAAAACTTCTGCGGTGCCACCCAATTTGGCGATTGCTCGCCCGCTCGGCGACGTGCTGACACACGTCTTTCCCTGATAACGGGGGAAAAGCCCGTCGTCCTTACTGGCCTTCCGGCGTTCAGTCCGCCCTCGGCGGTCCATTCGGCGGGGCCTCCTCTGCTGCCATCCCACCGCCGGCAGCTCTCTTGGAAAGGCGGTATCCCGTGTACTCGTCCGCGTCATCGGTTTGTTGCTGTGAACTTGGGGTGAGTGTACTCCGAAAATGGCTCCGTTGTCAAGCACCAAAATCTTTTTCGTATGGATTTCACATGAATTCAAAAAGAAATTTATGGTATTTTACCAAAGCGGCGGCAAATAAATTAAGGCCCGGCGCCATCTGCGCCGGGCCTTGGTTTATCAAAAAACGGGCTCCTTGCTTACCGCTGATACTCGAATTCGAAGTCGTACATGGATACGGTATCCCCGTCCTGGATGCCCATTTCCTCCAGCCGTTGGAACAGGCCCGATTCCCGCAGTGTCTTGTCGAACCACATGCGGCTCTCGTAGTCGGCAAAGTTGACGTTGGCCATAAGCCGCTGGAGCCAGGGGCCCTCCACCAGCCAGGTGCCGTCGTCGGAGCGATGAATGTCCAGCGGGGCAGAGGAGTCGATGACCGGGGGCTTGGGCACGTATTCCGGCTCGTAAACTGTGACCGGAGGCAGCACGGACAGCATTTCCGCAATCTTTTTTACCAGCTCTCCGGTGCCCTGGTGGGCGGCGGCGGAGATCTCCAGCAAGGTGTATCCCTTTTCCTCCACATGCTGCCGCAGACGGGTCAGGTTGTCGCTTTCGGGGTCCAGAATATCGGACTTGTTGGCGCAGACGATCTGGGGCCGCTGGGCCAGGTCCGGGCTGTACTGGGACAGCTCTGCATTAATGGCGTCAAAATCCGCCACGGGGTCCCGCCCCTCGCTGCCGGATACGTCCACCAAATGGACCAGCAGGCGGCAGCGGTCAATGTGCCGCAGGAAGTCGTGACCCAGGCCGGCGCCCTCACTGGCGCCCTCGATGATGCCGGGGATATCCGCCATGACGAAGGAGACGCCCTCCTCCACCCACACCACGCCCAGATTGGGGTACAGGGTGGTGAAGTGGTAGTTGGCGATTTTGGGCTGGGCTTTGGACACCACGGAGAGGAGGGTGGACTTGCCCACGTTGGGGAAGCCGATGAGGCCCACGTCCGCCAGCAGCTTCAGCTCCAGCAGCACGTCGTGGCTCTCACCGGGAAGGCCCGCCTTGGCGAAGCGGGGCACCTGGCGGGTGGGGGTGGCGAAGTGCATGTTGCCCCAGCCGCCCCGGCCGCCCTTGCACAGGACGTAGGGCTCGCTGTCGGACATGTCCTTGATGATCTCGCCGGACTCGGCGTCCCTGATCAGGGTACCCCGGGGCACCTTGATGGTAAGATTGGCGCCGTCCTTGCCGGACTTGCGGCCCCCCATGCCGTCGGCGCCGTTGGGCGCCACATATTTGCGCTTGTAGCGGAAGTCCATCAGAGTGGACATGTTGTCGTCCACCTGCAAAATGATGGAGCCGCCCTTGCCGCCGTCGCCGCCGTCAGGCCCGCCGGCGGCCACATACTTCTCCCGGTGGAAGGCCACCGCGCCGTTGCCGCCGTTGCCGGCCCGGACGGTGATTCGGGCCTTATCGATAAAGGAAGTCGCCATATTGCTACCTCAAATCTCTGTAAATTCTGAGAACAGTATTCCAAATCTCACCTATTTTACCCGAAAACCCATGGCCCGTCAAGAGCGGAGCCTTTTTCCGGGAAAGGCCCATTGCCCCGGGCGGCCTTTCGTGTTATACTGGTCCAAATCCTGTATCATACGGAGGGACCGCCATGAAAAGCGTCAAACCCGGCCGGGGCCCCTCGGCCATGGGAG
>CATZYY010000059.1 GCA_958426425.1 uncultured Oscillospiraceae bacterium | reverse complement strand
TGAAATTGCCGGAAAAGTTGCAAAAAATAGCTAAACGAGGCGTATACATCCCCAAACGCCACCTGGAGAAACGTCTCCTTTAATCTTTTCTGTTTCCTTCCGGCTTTTTGTTTTGAACGCCCGATCCGTCCCTCTCCTTTCACACGGCACACATACCGTGGCTAGCCGTTACCCGTATCTGAGCCGGGTTTCGGGAACAGGACAGCTCGATTGTTCATGTTGGATTTTATCAGAGGCATTTTTCTTTTGCAAGGGGTCCGGGCCATTTGTAACACAGCCGTAACAAAACCCACGGATATTTTCCGTCATTTTGGGCAAACAGCTCGTCTTATTCCCTTTATATGGGGGCAATGTTGCACGAAAACGTGCAACATTTTTAAAAACAGAGAGAAACCGGCCCGTATTGAGCCGGTTTCCATAACGCCAAAGCGCTGTTACAATGCCCTCAATTCCTCGCATGGAGGGCCCGCTTCTCCACGTTCAGCGCCGCCTCCCGCACCGCCTCGGAGACGGTGGGGTGGGAGTGGATGGTGGTGATCAGATCCTCCACCGTGGCACCCAGCCGCAGGGCCAGGGCGCCCTCGGCAATCAGATCCGAGGCCCGGGGGCCCAGGATATGCATGCCCAGAACGCGGCCGTCCGGCGCGGACACGATTTTCACCAGGCCTTTGCCGCCGTTTAAAATCAGCGATTTACCGTTGGCGGCCAAGGGGAACTTGCCGGTCTGATAGTCCATGCCCCGGGCCTTGGCCGCCTCCTCCGTCAGACCCACGGCGGCGGCCTCCGGCAATAGGTAGACGCAGGTGGGGTTGGTGGTCTCGTCGTAGACGGCGTCCAGGCCGCAGATATTCTCCGCCGCCACCTCGCCCATAGCGCTGGCGGTGTGGGCCAGCTGGGCCCTGCCCAGTACGCAGTCGCCGATGGCGTAAACGCCGGGGACGTTGGTCTCCATGCGGTCGTTGACAATGATGCGGCCACGGTCGTGGGCGATGCCGCCGGCCTCCAGGTCCAGCTGGGCGGTGTTGGCTCTGCGGCCCACGGCCACCAGGACCTTTTCCGCCTCAAAGGCCACTTGGGCACCCGTTTTGTCCTGACAGACCACTTTGGCCCCCACCGGGGAGTCCTCCACTGCCTGCACCGGGCATTGCAGCCGCAGGTCGATACCCAGCCGCCGCAGCTGCTGCATAGCAAGGCGAGTCACCTCTCCGTCCAGCATGGGCAAAATGTGGTCCAGGGCCTCCACCACCGTGATTTTGGTGCCGAAGGCAGCATAGGCGCAGGCCAGTTCCAGGCCGATGACGCCGCCGCCGATGACCACCATGCTCTGCGGCAGGGTCTCCAGCTCCAGGGCGCCGGTGGAATCGATGCAGTTGGGGTTCTCCCGCAGACCCGGAATCGGCGGCGCGGCATTGACGGAGCCGGTGGCCAGGATCACAGCATCGGCAGTCAGCGGCTCCGCCGTGCCGTCAGACTTTGTCACCTCCAGCTTTCCTGGGGCGGTGAAGTGGGCCGTGCCCTCCACTCGGACCACGCCGGCACCCTTCAGCAAAGCGGCCACGCCGCTGGTCAGCTTTTTGGACACGGCGTTCTTGTGGGCCATTACCTGAGGGAAGTCCACCTCTGCGCCGGCCACCTTCACGCCGATCTCCGCCCCCTGGGACCGCAGGTCCCACAGCAGTTCCCCGCTGTGAAGCAGGCACTTGGTGGGAATGCACCCCACATTCAGACAGGTGCCGCCCAGCCGGTCCTTCTCCACGACTGTGACGGAGGCACCCAGCTGGGCCGCCCGCAGAGCCGCTACATAGCCGCCGGGACCGCCGCCCACTACCACTATTTTTTTCACGCCAGCTTCGCTTGCCATCGCCGCGCTCCTCCTTTGCCGATGATTTTTCCGGTTTCCATCATACCATCTCGGATGGACCGTGGCAATGACAAATCAGAGGTCTTTTCATTCGACGGGCAACATGGTATACTAGCCATACCTATTATATATAATGTGAGGAATCGCCATGTCCCGCTGTTCTTTTACTTTCAGCGCCAATACCGGCGGCGCCCTGTCCCTGGGACCCTTCCGAGTCTGGTACGACGCCCTGCACCGGCGAAAGGTGCCCTCCTTCTCCACGCTCTCTCCGGCCCTGCTGGAGGCTGTGGAGGCTGACCCGGCATTTTCCGCCCCTGACATGATCTATTTCAGCCACTGCCATCCCGACCACTTCTCCCGTTCGCTGCTGATCAGCGCACTGGAGCGGTGGCCTGACGCTCACGCCGTCCTGCCGGAGCAAATGCTGCCAAATCAGGTGCTTCTGACAGGGCGGACCGTGGACTTTTCCTCAGGAGATCTTCATCTGCGCTTTCGCCGCCTGCTCCATGAGGGACCCCAATATGCCCAGCTGCCCCACTACGGCTGCCTCCTGCAGTACCGGGACTATCGGGTACTGCTGACCGGAGACTGCGCTGTGGCCTGTGACGATTTGGCGGAGCTGATCGACGGCGCGCCCATTGACGTGGCGCTGCTGAATTTTCCGTGGCTGACGCTGCCCCGGGGACGGGCCGCCATCTCCGATTGGATTCGTCCCCGGCATCTGCTGATCGGACACCTCCCCTTCCAGGAAGACGACCGCTGGGGCTATCGTCCCGCCGCCCAGCGGGCAATGGACAAACTCCCCGCCGTAGCGGACATCCGTCTGCTGCTGGAACCCCTGCAGCGGGAGGAATTTTCTTAAAAGCGAACCAGCGGCCCGCGCCTTCCGGCGCGGGCCGCTGAGATTTTTCGCTTACTGGGAGGCACGCTCCTCCCCCAAATAGAACAGGGTATCCAGAATCTGATCCCGGGTGATGGTGCCAAAATACCGCTCCAGGGGAAATTCATCCAGCACGGCTCCTACCGCCTCCCGGCGGAACGGGCAGCCTGTCAAAGCCTCCGTCACCGGCTCCAGCGCCTGAAGGGACAGAAAATCACCGTAGAATACAATGCCGGTGATGAATCCCTTCTCCACCTCCAGGTGCGGCTCCAGCGTTCCGCCCTCCCACCGGCGGCGGTTGGTCATGCTGTACTTGGGAGAGTGGCCGAAGGTCCACTCCCAGGTGGCGTATTTTTCCCGGCGCAGCTGTTCCACCTCCGTCAGCTCCTCCTCTGTCAGCTGATCCGGAACCAGCCCCTCTCCCGCCAGCGTTTCCTTCAGATAGCCCCAGAAGGCCGCCAAATCCATATCTTGTTTTAAAAAGGAGCGGATATTGCCCACCCGGCTGCGGACAGATTTGGAGCTCTTGGACTGAAATTTAGCCGGGTCTGCCTGGAGGGCCCCGGCCACCATATCGGGGTTGGCGTCAAAGAGCAGCGTCCCATGGTGCAGGATTCGGCCTCCCATGATCCGCTGGGCAGTACCGGAGACCTTGCGCCCCTCCACCAAAATGTCGTTGCGGCCGGAGGCCTCCGACTGGAGCCCCAGACCCCGCAGGGCCTCCACCACCGGGCGGGTAAACCGCTCCAGTGCCAGCAGCTGAACCTCACCGCTGTCAGTGATGAAGGAGTAGTTCAGATTCCCCAGATCGTGGTACACGGCGCCGCCGCCTGTGGTACGCCGCACCACGCGGATGTCATGAGCCTCCACAAAGGCCCGGTCGATCTCCGCCTCGGCGTTCTGATTCTGCCCCACCACCACGGTGTTGTCATTCTGCCACAGCAGCAGGTAATCTCCCCGGGTCCTCCGCCGCAAAACAACCTCCTCAAAGGCCAAATTGTAGGCCGGATCCAGAGAGCCGGTTTCCAGGTAATACATTTGAGCGCTCATGGTTGCTCCTTTCAGATATCATATTGTTCCTCATTATACACGTCTCCCCCCCGTGCATCAACCAGCGACAGCATAAAACTTCACGTGCCCCTGAGGGGGACGCTACAATCACAAACAACAGCCGGGATGCGCGAAGGCTTTCTCATCACCTCTGCTGTCCCGCGGAGGCAGGGAAACGACGTGCCCGGTTTTCCAGTACTTTTGCATGACAAAACCGCGCGGCGTTTCAAACGCCGCGCGGTCTGTGAGATAAAAGACGCCTCTTACACGCCTCGCTCCACCACGCCGGTGAAACGGAACCAACCCCTGCCGTCCCGCCACAGGCCCGTCAAGGTCTCCCGCAGCTCCCAGCCGGTAACGGTGGTGTACAGCGGTGCCACCACGCCGTCCTCCAGCAGCAGAACTTCCGCGTCGTGGAGGCAGCCGCTGCGGGCAGTGCCATCCTGAGCGGCAGCAATGATGGACAGCAGCGTATCATAGGCACTGTTGCTGTACCGGGCGATATTCTCCGCACCATCGGAAACCCAGGGCATCAAAAAGCACTCCGGATCGTTGGCCACCGGCCGCAGCTCCAGGCCCGCCAGGGTAAAGGTGCCCTCTGCCAGCGCCTGGGACAGCTCCTCTTGCGTGACAGCCCGGGGCGTTACCTGCAGATCCAGCTCCTGTGCCCACAGGTCGCACAGAACCTGGGCCACCGCGGCGGCAGCACCCTCATCCACATATAGATATTCCAGTTCTCCCAGGCCCCGGCCGCCGTCATAGCCCGCCTGTGACAACAGCTCCGCTCCCTGGGCGCAGGCATCAGCGTAGTGATCGGGCTGGTTGTCCAGCAGTGCGCTGTCCTCCCGGAAGGGGGTTCCGTCGCTGTCCGGCACATCGGGAGATACCAACCCCTCCGCGGCCCTGGCGCTGATGCCCGCCGCCTCCGTCACCAGGTTCCGGTCCAGAACCAGAGTCAGCGCGCGGCGCACATCCGCCTCGTCAAAGGGGTCTTGGGCGCAATTGAACAACACCGCATAGGTCCCCAGCTCTGCGGACAGAGGCCGGACCTCATCTGCCTCCCGGGCCTGCAGCTGTTCCTCCGGCAGTGCACTCACAAAGTCCACGGTGCCCGCCTGATACCACTCCCAGGCCTCCTCCACCGTATCGGCAAACCGGAAGGTCAACTCCGCGGGGCCGTTGAGCCGGCCGTAATAATCCTCATAAACTGCCGCCGTCAGGCTTTCGCCCTCCGTATAGCTGACAACCTGATAAGGGCCGTTGGTCACCAGGGACTCCGCATCAGACCACCAGGGAACCGTCTCCTCCGGCGCCGTCTCCAGGGTCTCTGCGGCTTCTTCTCCCTCTGCCGCAGACGCCTCTTCCGGTGTCTGGGTAGGTTCCCACTGCTCCATCAGGTCACGGCGCAGCGGCAGCGTGGCGGTGGCGGTACACACCTGGGTCAAAAACCACTGGTAGTCGCCGCTCAAAACCACCTGCAGGGTGGAATCGCTCTCAGCGCTCACCTGCAGCAGGCTCAGATCCCCGCTCTCCCGGGCCTCCTGGTAGCCGGCTACAACGGACAGCAGCGAGGCGTAAGGGGAATTGCGGGTCGGGTCCACCAGCCGCTGCCAGGCATAAACAAAGTCATCGGCGGTGACCTTCTTCCCGTCTGACCACTTGGCATTGCGCAGCCGGAAGGTCCATGTGACGGTTCCATCGATATTGGCCTCGGATTCAGCACTCTTGGCCATACCGTTGGCTGCGGTCAGAGTTCCATTTTCGTCGGCAGAAGCCACCATCAGATTTTCATACAGGTGGGTCAAAATGGTCTGATCTGCAGTGCTGACCGCATAAATGGGGTCCAAGCTCTCAGGCTCAGCGCCGGCGTATACCGTCAGTGCCGTCCCTTCCTCCCCACCGCCGCAGGCGGTCAGCAGGCTCAAAAGCAGGGCTGCAATCAGCAGAGCCGCAGCCCGTGGTTTCCACATTCTCACAGGGGGGTCCTCCTTTTCGGGAATAAAGAACAGGTGCCGCGGAGGCAGCACCACTCATCACTTATAAGGCACAAGTATTATAAAGAAGTTTTTCTCGCTTGTAAAGCGTTTACATGTAAAAAGTAACAAATAATAACAAAATTCAGGATTTGTTCACAAAATCCGCCCTTAGGTGGCAAAAAGCGCCCGGCCCCAAGGGCCGGGCGCCGGAGTTCCTTATTCTGCAACCATCAGCTTTCCATCGTCGCCAAATTTCACCGGCACGATCTGATTCCGGGTTTTCTGTGCAATATCGTCAATGCGCATTTTGGCAGGATAGTCTGAAATAAAGGTCACCGCAACGCCCTGCCGCTTCGCCCGGCCGGTACGGCCGATCCGGTGGACATAGTCCTGATTTTCGTCAGGCACATCACAGTTGAACACAATGTCCACGTCGTCCACATCGATTCCTCTGGCGGCCACGTCGGTGGAGACGAAGACCCGCAGCTTCCCCTGCCGGAACTGCTCCATGACCTGTTCCCGCCGCTTCTGAGGGATGTCGCCGTGGATACACTGGGCATCCACACCCAGCATCTGCAAAAACTTGGCAATCCGCTCCGTAGACCCCTTGGTATTGCAGAAGGCCATGCAGCGGTCAAAGCCGGTTTCCTCCAGAATGCGGGCAATGGCATCGGCCTTCTGGTTCTGAGGCACTTCCATACGGAACTGTTTGATGTCCGGCTTGTTCTGCTCGTCCTCCCGGACGGTCACCTCTGCCGCGTCCCGCTGATAGACCCAGGCAATGTCCATGACTTCCCGGGAGATGGTGGCGGAAAAGAGGCCCAGGTTCTTCCGCTTGTTCATTTTGTCCAGCAGACGGGTCACATCGTGGATAAAACCCATATCCAGCATCCGGTCCGCCTCGTCCAGCACCACGGTCTGGGCGGTATCCACCCGGACCGTGCGCCGCTTCATATGGTCGGAAAGCCGCCCCGGCGTGGCCACCACAATCTGGGGCCGCTTTTTCAGGGTGTCGATCTGCCTGCCGATGGGCTGACCGCCGTAGAGGCATACCGTGCGGACGCCTGGCTTAAACTCCGCCAGGTCCCGAATCTCGTCGGTAATCTGAATGGCCAGCTCCCGGGTGGGGGCCAGAATCACCGCCTGAACGCTCTCCACCTCCGGATCGATATGCTCCACAATGGGAATACCATAAGCAAAGGTCTTTCCGGTGCCCGTGGGGGCCTTGGCAATCACATCCTGCCAGTCCATCATGGGCGGAATGCAGCCTGCCTGAACCGGGGTGGAAATTTCGATCCCCCGCTTTTCAATAGCCCGCATAATCTCCGGTGACAGCGAGAGGCTGTCAAACCGAACGCCCTGTGTGAATTCCATACTTAATTCCTCATTTTCTCATTAGTAAAACCGAGGGAACTGCGCGTTCCACGTCGGTACAAAAGTCCATACATTGTTATTATATCCGTTCCCCATAATTTTGTAAAGCGCACTTTTCTCTCAAAGCCTCTTCTTTACCTTAAGTGGGCAAAAGAAACTGCGCAAATTTTGCAAACACATTTTTGTTAAATTAACCAAAATCTTCCTGATTTTTGTGGCTTTTTTCTATTTTTTGTAGTAAAATTCTGTATTGTGTTGATTTTAAGGGGCTATTTTGTGCTAAATTAGTCAAAGGACAAATTTACGGGGATTTGGGGGACAACAGATGTGCGATATGGACTACGTACGGATTCTCCGGGATCTGCGGGAGGACGCCGATAAAACACAGACGCAGATCGCTCAGGTGCTGGGAACCTCGCAGACGATGTACGCCCGCTATGAACGGGGCGCCAATGAACTGCCAATCCATCATCTGATTACGCTGAGCAAATACTATGGTGTCAGCACCGACTATCTCTTGGGGCTGACCAAGGAGCGGTAAAACGCGGACAGGAAATGCAATCCTGCCCGCGTTTCCCTTTTCTCGCAAGTAACGTGTGCCCGTTGTATGCCTTTGGTCCAAAGGATTTTGGACCAAAGGCAATTTTTTCGGCGGAGCCGGTTTCCCAGCTCCGCCGATAAAAGTTATTTCTTGTGGGGCACCCGCCAGATGTTGTCCGCATACTCCGCCACAGCCCGGTCAGCGGCAAAGACGCCGCTGCGGGCGATGTTGTGGAGACTCATACGATTCCACTGAACGGGATCGCCATAGGTCTGAGTTACTCGGTCCGAGGCCTGGCAGTAGCTGTCAAAGTCCGCCAGCAGCAGGTACTCGTCAGCGGGGCTTCCGCCGGCGCCGAACAGCAGCCGCTGGTACAGATCATCATAGCGCACACCGTCCCGGAAACCATTGCGCAGAGCGTCCAGGCAGCGCTTGAGTTCCGGAGAGCGGTTGTAAATCCGCTGAGGCACATAGCCCTCCCGCTTCAGCTGCTCCACCTCGTCGGAGTGCAGGCCGAACAGGAACATGTTCTCGTCGCCCAACCGCTGGTGCATCTCCACATTGGCGCCGTCCAGAGTACCGATGGTCAGAGCGCCGTTCATCATGAACTTCATGTTACCGGTGCCGCTGGCCTCCTTGCCGGCGGTGGAAATCTGCTGGGAGACCTCGCTGGCGGGCATCAGCCTCTCCGCCAGAGAAACCCGGTAGTTCTCCAGGAACACCACCTGCAGCTTATCCTTGCAGATGGGATCGTGGTCGATCTGGTCCGCCAGGGAGTTGATGAGATGAATGATCCGCTTGGCCACGGCGTAGCCCGGCGCCGCCTTGGCGCCGAAGAGGAAGGTGTGGGGCTGGGTAATGGCACCCGGGTCGTCCTGCAGCCGCTGGTACAGCGCAATGATGTGCAGCACATTCAAAAGCTGCCGTTTGTACTCGTGAAGCCGCTTAACCTGTACGTCAAAGATAGAGTCAGGATTCAGAATCACGCCCCGGGTCTTCTTGGCATGGGCTGCAAACTCCTGCTTATTGGCCAGCTTGATCTCCGCCAGCCGGGCCAGAACCGTCCGGTCGTCGGCAAAGGCATCCAGTTTTTCCAGAGCCTGGGGGTGCAGCAGGTAGTCGTCTCCGCCGGTCAGGTCCTGAATCAGGCTGTCCAGCCGGGGGTTGATCTCACTGAGCCAGCGGCGGTGATCCACACCGTTGGTGACGTTGCGGAACTTCCAGGGCTCCATGCCGCAGGCGTCCCGGAATACGTCCTTGCGCAGGATCTCGGAGTGGAGGCCGCTGACGCCGTTGACAGCCATGCCGCCGGCAATGCAGAGGTTCGCCATGCGGACCTCGCCGCCCCAGACGATGGCCATTTTCTCCGTCTTCCGGGGATCGTGGTAGAAATTCTCCACCTTTTCCTGCCAGCGGCGGGAAATTTCCAGGGTGATCTGCCAAATCCGAGGCAGAACTTGCTGGAACAAGCTCTGGGGCCAACGCTCCAGAGCTTCCGCCAGCACCGTGTGGTTGGTGTAGGCCACAGACTGGGTTGTGATGCGCCAGGCCTCATCCCAGTCCATACCGGCGTCGTCGATAAACAGCCGCATCAGCTCCGGTACCACCAGAGCCGGATGGGTGTCGTTGATCTGGATAACGTTCTTCTCATGGAAGTTGTGGAGAGTGCCGCAGGCCTCCAGGTGCTTGGCCACAATGGACTGCATGGTGGCGGACACGAAGAAATACTGCTGCTTGAGCCGTAGGCTCTTGCCCTCGTAGTGATTGTCCTCGGGATAGAGAACCTTGGCGATGGTCTCCGCCATGGCCTCCTCCTCGGCGGCCTTCAGGTACTCGCCCCGAGAGAACAGGGACATATCCACCGGCTTGGTGGACCGAGCATCCCACAGCCGCAGGACGTTGACATGGTCGGTGCCGTAGCCGGCGATCTCCATATCGCAGGGCACCGCCTGAACCACAGTGGCGTCCTCGTGGACAATGTGCAGGTGTCCGTTGTCCCAGAACTCCCGCACACGGCCGCCAAAGCGGACCTCCTGGGCCTCGGCCGGCTTTGGCATCAGCCAGGCGGCGCCCAGGTCCTTCCAGTTGTCCGGCAGCTCCACCTGCTGGCCTTCCACGATCTTCTGCTTGAAAATGCCCAGCTCATAGCAGATGGAATAGCCTGTGGCGGGAATTTCCAATGTGGTCATGGAGTCCAGATAGCAGGCGGCCAGACGGCCCAGACCGCCGTTGCCCAGAGCTGCATCCGGCTCCACCTCAAAAATATCCGCCGCCTTGAAGCCCATGTTCTCCAGGGCTTGTCGCAGCTGGGGGAGAACCCCCAGGTTATAGGCGTTTTTCATCAGGCTGCGGCCCATCAGAAATTCCAAAGACAGGTAGTGCACCTGCTTTTTCTGTTCCTTCCGGGTCTTTCTGCGGGTCTCCACTTCCCGCATGGCCATCATGTCACGCAGCGTCAGTGCGCAGGCCCGCATCATCTCTCCAGGGAGCGCTTCCTCCGCCGTCTTGCCAAAGTGGAGCATCAATTTGGCGGTCAGTTCTTCTTGTAGCGTTTTCGTGGTTAATTTCTTCATGAATCCTCTTTACTCCGCCGTTATTCCTTTTCGGCGGGCCCTTTCTTCTGGCTGGTCTCTTTCTTGGCCGTGGTCTTCTTGGAAGCGGCCTTTTTCTCTGTGGTCTTCTTAACAGGCTTCTCCTTGTCTGCGGCATTGCCGGCAGAAACAGTCTCCTTAGCAGGGGTGGTTTCCACAGGAGCAGCCTTTTTGGCGGGAGCCTTCTCCTCCTGGACCGCCAGTGCCTTGGCAGCCTTCTTCTGAACCGTCAGAGCCTTGGGCTTCTCCTCCTTCACGGCCAGAGACGCCTCCGCCTTCACCGCCAGGGCCTTTTCCTCCGTCTTTCCGTCACCGGCTTTTTCGTCTGCTTTTTTGGCGGCAGTCTTCTTCGGCGCAGTTTCCTTCTTAGCCGCAGTCTTCTTGGCCGCAGGTTCCTTCTTGGCAGTGGTCTTTGTGGCCTTCTTGGCGGCAGCCTTCTTCGCCGGCTTCTTTTCCTCAACGGGAGCAGCCGCGGGAGCGGTCTCCACAGCAGAGATATTCTCCACAGGAGCGGTCTCCGCAGCAGGGACAGCCGGAACCTCCTCCACCGGAGCGGCCTCCACGGGAGCCTCCTGGGCGGGCATCTCTGTCACTTCCTCTGCCGGCGCTTGCTCAAAAGGGTGCGCTTCCTCCACCTGAGGCGGCCAGGGCTGTCCGGTGACGTTGGCATAGATCCGCAGGTACTCTCCGGCGCTGCGGGCCCAGCTGAAATCACTCTCCATGGCCCGGCGGCGCAGACGGCCAAAGGCATCGGGATAGTCCTTGTACAGATACACAGCCTCCCGCACCACGTACAGCATGTCGCCGCTGGCATAGTTGGCAAAGGTAAAGCCATTGCCGGCATCCCGCCAGGCCTCATAGGGCTGGACGGTATCCTTCAGTCCGCCGGTCTCCCGGACGATGGGTACGGTGCCGTAGCGCATGGCGATCATCTGGCTAAGGCCGCAGGGCTCGCTCTTGGAGGGCATCAGGAACAAATCGGCGCCGGCGTAGATGGCCATGGACAGGTCCTCGTTGTAGTCCAGGCGCACCGCCATGCGGCCGGGATACTGCTGGGCTGCCCAGTTGAAGAACTCCTCGTACTTCCGGTCCCCCTTGCCCAGGATCACCAGCTGCATGGGCATCTCCATGAGATCATGAATCACCTCGCACAGCAAATCCAGACCCTTGTGGCTCACCAGACGGCTGACCATGCCCACAATGGGGGTATAGGGCTCCTGGCGCAGGCCCATCATCTTCTGCAGCTCCGCCTTGCACTGCTCCTTGCCGCTCATCTCGTCCATGGAGTAGTTGACGGCGATGTGGGCGTCGGTGGCGGGGTTGTAGCGGTCCATGTCGATGCCGTTGAGAACGCCGGAGACCTTGTAGCCGCACTGGCGCATGATGCTGTCCAGCCGGTGGGCGAAATAGGGCATCTTCAGCTCGTTGGCATAGGTGGGAGAGACGGCGTTGACGGCGTCGGCGCAGAGAATGGCGCCCTTGAGCAGGTTCACGTCCCCATCCATGAGGATGGTGCCGTCGTCGGCCCAGCCGTGGTCCAGGCCGAACAGATCGCCCAGAGTCTGCTTACCATAGCGGCCCTGATACTCAATGTTGTGAATGGTCAGCACAGTCCGGATGGAGCGGTAGCGGTCCACCCGCACGCCGTCGTCCTTCAGATACACAGGCACCAGGGCAGTCTGCCAGTCGTTGCAGTGGATGACCTCCGGCCAGAATTTCATGTGGTCCAGCATCTGCACCACGGCCCGGGAGAAGAAGCCGAACCGCTCACCGTCGTCCATATAGCCGTACAGGTCCGGACGGTTGAAGTACTGCTCATTGTCCAGGAAGTACCAGGTGACGCCGTCCCGCTCCAGGGAGAACAGTCCACAGTAGCTGTGGCGCCAGGCCAGGTCCACATAGTCGTAGCACACGAAATTCAGCTCATGGCCATACCGCTCCCGCACCTTCTGGTACAGAGGCAGCACCACTGCTACCTCTGCGCCGCCGGCTGCCAGAGCCGCAGGCAGAGAGCCCGCCACGTCCGCAAGGCCGCCAGTTTTGCAAAAAGGCACCGCCTCGCTGGTCGCATATAAAATCTTCATGGTTTACTCCTTTCTTTCAGCCTGTGGGAAACAGGCTTGAGAACCAATCGGAGGATTTCACCCCTATCGGCTCTCCCTCACAAAAACACAAAAATTCGGGCGTTTCCGCCGCCGGAGGGCAGCCCGCCGTTCCGGCGGCGAAAACGCCTCGTCCCTAACAATGATTCCCTTGGCGGCCTCTGGCCGCCCTGTCAGGGGAGACTGTCCCCTGTTTTAAATAACGCTGCCCTTGCTCAGCACAATGGGATACGAGCTGTGGCCCATCAGTGTCCGATCCTCCAGGACCTCCACATTCTTGTCCGCGATCAGGTAGGAAACCGACGCGTTGCGGCGAATGGCAGACTCCTTAAACAGCACGCAGTTGCGCACCACGGCGCCAGGCTCCACCACTACACCGGGGAAGAGAATGGAGTTTTCCACCACACCCTCAATATTGCAGCCGTCGGCCACCAGAGAGTTGATGCACTGGCCGTCAGGCCCGATGTAAGACGAGCACTTGTCCGTTCCCTTAGCCCGGATAGGCCGCTCGGGGCAGAACAGCTCTGCCCGGATGGCCGGGTCCAGCAGCTGCATGCTGCGGTCATAGTACTCCTGAACGGAGCGGATCTGAGCGGCAAAGCCCTCCCACACGTAGCTGTGCAGATGAAGGCTATCTTTCCGGGCCTGCAGCACATCCCGCCGCAGGCTGTACTGGTCGTGGCTGGCGCACTCGTCCACCAGCTCCAGCAGCAGCTTGGTGGAGAGAATGTAGACATCCAGGCCCCGATACCCTCTTGGAGAATGGAGATGGTAGAGCACATCGGTAATCCGGCCCTCTTTGTCCTTTTCAAAATAGGTGCCGTTTTCCGTCTGGAAACTGTCGTTGCCGCAGACCACGGTGATGTCGG
>CATZYY010000058.1 GCA_958426425.1 uncultured Oscillospiraceae bacterium | reverse complement strand
GTGCACGGCCCGTTTCTCTTTTGGCAAGACCAAAAGAGAAATGGGGGGTGCATTGGGACAAGCCGGCAATCCGGCTGGATTCCCCGGCGGTTGGCAACCGCCTTATTTCAATTTTTCCGCCACGAAATCGTCCACAGTTGCCAGAGCGTCGTCCAGCTTCAGCAGGTCGCTGCCGCCGCCCATGGCGCTGTCGGGCTTGCCGCCGCCCTTGCCGCCGCAGACGGCGCAGACGGTCTTGACCAGATCGCCGGCCTTGACGCCCTTCTTCACGGCCTCGGGGCCGCAGACCGCCAGGAAGGTGATCTTGCCGTTATTGACGGAGGACAGCACGGCCACCACGCCGCTCTCCTTGTCCCGCAGGAAGTCGCCCATCTGCCGCAGGGCGTTTGCGTCCATGCCGTCCCGGTGGATGGTGAGCACCTTGAGGCCGCCCACATCCTTGGCGGCGGTCAGGAACTGACGGGCCTCGCCCAAAGACGCCTCGGCCTTGAACTTCTCCAGGGCCTGACGGGTGGATTTCAGCTCCGCCGCCTGCTGCTCAGCCTTGGCGGCCAGCTCACCGGGGGTGGTCTTGAAGATGTGGGCCGCCTGGAACAGCAGCTCCTGGTTGCGGTTCATGGTCTCCAGGCTCAGCTTGCCCACGGTGGCCTCGATCCGGCGGACGCCGGAGGCCACGGACCCCTCGGACTTGATGCGGAAGGTGCCAGCCTTGGCGGTGTTGTCCAGGTGGGTGCCGCCGCAAAGCTCCATGGAGAAGTCGCCCATCTCCACCACCCGGACGGTGTCGCCGTACTTCTCGCCGAACACGGCCACGGCGCCCTTGGCCTTAGCCTCGTCAATGGGCAGCTCCTCGGTGACCACGGAGTAGCCCTCCAGGATGGCGTCGTTCACCAGCCGGTCGATCTCCGTCAGTTGCTCCGGGGTAATGGCCTCAAAGTGGGTGAAGTCGAAGCGCAGCCGGTCCGGCTCCACCAGGGAGCCCGCCTGGTGCACGTGGTCGCCCAGGACCTTCTTCAGCGCGGCATCCAGCAGATGGGTGGCGCTGTGGGCCCGGCGGATGGCCTTGCGGCGCTCGGTGTCGATGGAGGCGGTGACGGTGTCGCCCACCTTCAAAACGCCCTCTTTTACCACGCCGCTGTGGAGGAACTTGCCGCCCTTGTTCTTCTGGACGTCCTTCACCTCCAGGAGGCCGCCGGCGCAGCGGATGATGCCGTGGTCGGCCACCTGACCGCCCATCTCGGCGTAGAAGGGGGTCTGGTCCAGGACTACCGTGGCCTCGGCCCCGGCGGCCACCTCGTCCCGCAGCTCGCCCTCGGCCACGATGGCAAGGATCTTGCCATCCGCCTCGCTGCGGTCATAGCCCAGGAAGGTGGTGGCGGGCATCTCCTTGCCGAACTCGATGCCGGCCCAGCCCAGGTCGCCCAGGGCCTCCCGGGCCTTCCGGGCACGGACGCGCTGCTCCTCCATCATCTGGTCGAAGCCGTCCCGGTCCACGCTCATGCCCTCCTCCTGGGCCATCTCCACGGTCAGGTCCACGGGGAAACCGTAGGTATCGTAGAGCTTGAAGGCGTCGGCGCCGGAGAACACGGTCTCCCCCGCCGCCTTGTGGGCGGCGAGCATCTCGTCGTAGATCTTCATGCCGCCGTCGATGGTGCGGGCGAAGTTCTCCTCCTCGGTGCGGATGACCTTGGTGATATAGGCCTGCTTCTCCCGCAGGTCGGGATAGGCGCCCTCGTTTTCATGAATGACGGTGTCCACCACCTCGTAGAGGAAGGCGTGGTTGACGCCAAGCAGCTTGCCGTGGCGGGCGGCCCGGCGCAGCAGGCGGCGCAGCACGTAGCCCCGGCCCTCGTTGCTGGGCAGGACGCCGTCGCAGATCATGAAGACGGAGGAGCGGATGTGGTCGGTGATGACCCGGAGGGAGACATCCTTGGCGTGGCTCTCGCCGTAGTGGGCGCCGGTGATCTCGCTCACCTTATTGGTGATGTTCATAACGGTGTCCACGTCGAACAACGAGTTCACATTCTGACACACGCAAGCAAGGCGCTCCAGGCCCATGCCGGTGTCGATGTTCTTCTGCTTGAGCTCGGAGTAGTTGCCCTGACCGTCGTTGTCGAACTGGGAGAAGACGTTGTTCCACACCTCGATATACCGGTCGCAGTCGCAGCCCACAGTGCAGGTGGGCTTGCCGCAGCCGTGCTCGGGGCCCCGGTCATAGTACACCTCGGAGCAGGGGCCGCAGGGGCCGGAGCCGTGCTCCCAGAAGTTGTCCTCCTTGCCGAAGCGGAAGATCCTGTCCTCGGGAATGCCGATCTCATCCCGCCAGATGGCGAAGGCCTCGTCGTCGCTCTCATACACGGAGGGATACAGCCGGTCGGCCTCCAGCCCCACCCACTCAGGGGAGGTCAGGAACTCCCAGCTCCACGCGATGGCCTCATGCTTGAAGTAATCGCCAAAGGAGAAGTTGCCCAGCATCTCGAAATAGGTGCCGTGGCGGGCGGTCTTGCCGATGTTCTCGATGTCGCCGGTGCGGATGCACTTCTGACAGGTGCAGACCCGGTGGCGGGGGGGCTCCTCCTCCCCGGTGAACCAGGTCTTCATGGGGGCCATGCCGGAGTTGATCAGCAGCAGGGACTTGTCGTTGGCCGGGGGGATCAGGGAGAAGCTGGGCAGGCGCAGGTGGCCCTTGCTCTCAAAGTAGCTGAGGAACATCTCCCGCAGTTCGTTCAGCCCGTGATAGGGATGTGCCATACTGTATTTCCTCCTAAAAATGATGAGATCGCATTCGGGAATTCTTCCGCGACGGGAAGGAAGGGTGTGTGCGGCTGCCTCCGCAAAGGCGTGCCGAAGTCAACCGCCCGCAAGGGCGGCACTTGGACGGAGGCGTAACCCAGGAGGGGTTCCCTGCACGATGAAAGTCAAGGTTTTTTACTGTGCGGCGCACAGCAAAAAAACCCCCGCCCCGGTTTAGGGGCGGAGGCTTGCAGCTTCCACGGTACCACCCTAATTATCCCCTGACGGGGACATCTTGGCCATCCGGTAACGGGGATGAGCCGTCCCGCTCGTCGCGGGCCGCTCCAAAGTGGCTGCCCTGGGGCCTTGGCAAGGGGCTTCCACCGTTCCCCTCTCGCTGCTGCCGGTGTCACAGGACTGGCTTTGTCATGGCTTTTGCGGTTTGAACAGTTCTATTATAGCGATTCATCGCCGGTTGTCAACGGCAAATCGCCTAAAATCCGGTGTTTTCCATCTCTTTCTCCGGCGATCCGCCCCTTCGCCGGTCCCGCATCCCCGGCACCGCCTTGCCGGTCAGGACGCAGATGCCGTCGGCCACGCACTTGCCGCAGCCGATGCACTGGGGCGGGCCGTGGCGGCGGCTGAACAGAATCCAGGCCACAAGGCCCGTGCCTCCCAGCAAAATCACAGTCATTACCAGTGAAAAAAGATCCATGGAACGCCCCTCCCCCTCCTGTTTTTTTCATTTTACCAGGAAAAGGGGTCCCCTGTCTGCGGCATCTGCAACAGCCGCAGCCCCAAAAGGGGCAGCAGCTCCGCCGCCGGGGCCGGCAGTCCGGTTGGCAGTGGAAACTCCTGGGGCTCCACCGTTCCGCCGTCGGGCCGGGGCAGCGCCCGCTGGACGCAGACCACCGGCTCGGTCAGGCTGGACAGGGTCAGGCTGTCCCGGTGGGAAAGCCCGTATGTCACCACCGTCTCCGCCCGGATGCGGGACAGAGCCGCCTCCGCCCGCTCTCCGCTCACCAGCAAAATGCCGCAGTCCGCCCGGTCCGGCAGCTCCGTTCCGCGGCCCGTCAGGGCCAGCACCGCCCAGCGGCGCAAGGTCAGGTCCCGGGCGTCCTCCGCCGCCAGAACCCCCGGCGGCAGCAAGGGCCGCCAGGGCGCGGGACAGTGCCAGATGATCCCCTCCATGGAAACACACACCTCTCCGGCCTAGTGTCTGCCGCCGCGGTCCGTTCCATACGAAAATTTTCCTCGTCAATTTTTCTCGCCTGTGCTATAATATGGGGCAGAGATTTTTCAGGAGGTGCGGGCCATGAACTTCTGGGGCCATCTGCGGACGGTGTGCCGCCACCGGGCGCTGGTGCGGAAATACTGTTTCCGCCTGGGCCTGTACTGGCAGGGCCTGACCCACGACCTGTCCAAATTTTCCCCGGTGGAGTTCTGGGCTGGGGTGAAGTACTTCCAGGGGGACCACAGCCCCAACGACGCCCAGCGCCGGACCTACGGATACAGTGCCGCGTGGCTCCACCACAAGGGCCGCAACCGCCACCACTTTGAGTACTGGACCGATTACAGCCTCAAGGGCGAGGGCGTGGTGGGCGTGGCCATGCCCAAGAAGTACTTGGCGGAGATGTTCTGCGACCGACTGGCCGCCAGCCGGGTCTACCGGGGCAAGGACTTCCGGCTCAGCGACCCCTACCAGTTCTTCCAGCGGTCCATGCAAAAGCGGCTGTTGATTTCCCCGGAGACGGCGGCAGAGCTGGAGGTCATGCTGGTGAAGCTCCGGGACGAGGGCGAGGACGCCGCCTTCGACTACATCCGAAAAGAGGTCCTGGGCAAGGGGTGAAGTTTTTCCCCGGCCTCCGCTCCCCTTTCCAGGCGGCGGCAGTCTCCTGCCGATTGGAGCGCCATCATTTTCTCGGATCTCTCTGAAGGCGGGGCAACCGGAAGGGTCCTCCCTGCCGTCACAACCCGAAAATATTTCGTTGCATAAACCACGGCGCTCCCGCGTTTGCGGGGGCGCCGTTTTTCTCCGTCATTGGCTCAAAAGCACCAGGTTCCGGTCGGTGATGAAGTTGGGCACGCTCTGGAGCACCACCACGGCGTCCATGCCGTTTTCGGCGGCGTACTGGGAGGCCGGGGCCCGGTAGTACCGGGCATCCAGCAGGTGGACCTCCTCGAATCGCTGGGCAAGGAAGGGTGCCAGGGCGTCGGCGTAGGAGTCCCGGATCAGCAGGATCTTCCCCTGCCCCGCCTGGGATTCGTTGCGGATCACACACAGGGGCTGGTTGCCTCCCAGGAAGGCGGAGTACTTGTCCTTCTTCTCCAGATACGTCCGGTCATAGAGGGTGCCGGGCTGAGGTCTGCCGGTGCGCCAAGAGGTGATTTCCAGCCCCGTGTCCGCCACCCAGAACTCCATGGTGTCCGGCGTCAGCCAATGGACGCCGGAGGAGGAGTACAGCGTGCCGTTGAAGTCCTCCGAGACGATCTCCGGGGCAAAGTCCTCCTGAGAGAGGGGTTCTTTCCCCACCGCCTCCAGCACGGCGTTGGCCCCGTAGAAGGCCCCCAGGGTGGTCCAGTGGTGGTCGGTGCGGTAGAAGATGGGCTCGTCGGCGTGGGCCTCCAGGGCCCCCAGGAAGTCCACCATGGGAAGGCCCAGCTCCGCCGCCCGGTCCAAAAAGGCCTGCTGGTCCCAGCTCTCGGCGCCGTCGGGCAGCAGGTCGGACCAAACTTCCGCCGCAGAGGGAATGAGGCCCAGATACACCGGGGCCTCGGTCTTTTCAGACAGCTGAGACACATACCCCAGGTTCTTTTCATCCAGGCCGTCCACGGGCTCGTCCACCTTGGAGATCAGCGCGTCGCCGCAGAGGTACACGCCGTTGAAGAGGTGCTTGCCGAGCAGCTGCTCCGCCCGGGCCTTCAGCCCGGTCCAGTCGTCCCGCAGGGGGAACTGGTCGGCGAAGTACTCCTCCACGGCGGCGGTGTAGCTGCCGTCCTTCAATGCCTCCCAGGAAAATTCCGGCTTCTGGGCCAGGGTGCGGTTTTCCACCTCGGACCGGTCCCGGTCCGGCAGGGCCACATGCCACACCAGAAGGCCCCCCAGAAAGAGGCAGAACAGGGCCGTCACAAAGCGGCTGTATGCTTTTGTCATGGCTTGTTCCTCCTCTCTCAGAACCGGAAGTACAGGAAGGGATTGTAGCTGCCGTCCACAAGATACGCCGTGGAGAGCACCAGGGCCGCCAGCATCAATACCGGCGTCAGCACCCGGTCGGCCTTCCGGGGGAGCTTCGCCCACACCCGCCCGCCAAGAGGCGTGGACGCCAGGACCAAAATGACCAGCGTCAGGCCGTAGCTGCGGAGGCGGAAGCCGTCGGCCCCGGACCAGAGCGCCCCGGCGCCAAAGCATGTGGCGAGATAACTGCCGCAGACAGAGAGATCCTCCATGGCAAAGAGGCCCCAGCCCACCAGCACCACCAGCAGCGTGTAAATGTGCCGCACCGCCGCCGGAGACCGCTGCAGCAGGTCCCGGAACACATACTTCTCCAGCATCAGCCACGCCGCGAAGTAGAGGCCCCACAGCACAAAGTTCCAGCTGGCCCCGTGCCAGAAGCCGGTGCACAGCCACACGATCAAAATGTTCCGCAGGGCCTTGGCGGTGCCGCCCCGGTTGCCTCCCAGGGGGATATACAGGTATTCACGGAACCAGGTGGTCAGTGACATGTGCCACCGGCGCCAGAACTCGGTCACGGAGGCGGCGCAGTAGGGATGGTCAAAGTTCTCGCAGAAGGTGAATCCGAACATCTTTCCCAGGCCGATGGCCATGTCGGAGTAGCCGGAGAAGTCAAAGTAGATCTGGAAGCCGAAGGCGACGAGCCCCAGCCACCCGGCGGCCATGGTCAGCGTCCCGGCCCCCTGGGCCGCCAGACACTCGTCCCAGAGCTTGCCCACGGCGTTGGCCAGCAGCACCTTCTTGGCAAGGCCCACGCAAAAGCGCCGGGCGCCCAGGGCGAACTGCTCCGTGGCATGGGTCCGGCGGTTCAGCTCCTCCGCCACGGTCTTGTACCGGACGATGGGTCCGGCGATCAGCTGGGGGAACATGGTGACGAAGGCGCCGAAGTCGACGATATTCCGCTGCACCGGGGCGTCCCTGCGGTAGACGTCGATGGTGTAGCTCATAGTCTGGAAGGTGTAGAAGGAGATGCCGATGGGCAGGGGGATGCCCAGCAAGGGGATCGTCAGCCCCGCCACGGTGACGCTCCGGGGGATCTGGATGCCGGTGAGCAGGTACAGGTTTTCCGCGAAGAAGGTGCCGTACTTGAAAAAGCCCAGCAGCAGCAGATTGAAGATCACCGACTGGACCACAAACCGCCGAGCCTTTTTGTCGTTGCTGCGGTACTTCTCCACCAGCATCCCGTGGGTATAGTCGATGAGGATGGAGAGGACCATGATGGTGATGTACACCGGCTCTCCCCAGCCGTAAAAAATCAGGCTGACCACCAACAGCACCAGGTTGCGCCACCGCAACGGCGCCGCGAAATACACCAGCAGCGTCAGCGGCAGATAGGCAAATAAGAAGGTGAGACTGCTAAATACCATTCCGGCTCTCCTTCCCGCCCGTCAGCAGGGCCGCGGCACAGGATGCCGCGGCCCCGGGCGGAGTGATCTTTTGTTGGAATCAGGCGAACTGCTCGTTGAAAGAGGTCTCCAGGGCATCCTGGTACTCGCTGGAGGCGATCAGGGCCACATAGGTTCCCTGCTGAATCACCGCGGCGTTGCTCCAGGCCTCCATGGATTCGGGGTAGAAGGCACCGCCCTCGGCCTGGGCGTCGGCACGGTCCTGAAGGATGGCGGCGGCGGAGGCGGCATCCTCCTCGTTCTCGCACTGGACCAGTACAATCTCATTGACCACGGCGCTCATCATAGGCGCCTTGGCCACCAGCTGCTTGGCGGCAAGCGCCTCCAGGCCGGGATAGTAGCCCTCCAGCATGTCGCCCTCCAGATTTGTCAGCAGCAAAGTATTCTCGCCGCTGTTCTGGGCGTCTTCCGTCCAATTGTACGCCTCGCACCAGCTGTTGTAAAGCTCTTCCAGGTCCACGTCGGTGCTCTCGGCGCTTGTATCATTGCCGTCATTGCCGCCGCAGGCGGAGAGAAGGCCCGCCATCACGGTCAGGGCCAGCAGGATCAAAGTCAGTCTTTTTTTCATGGTTGTTCTCCTTTCGCGCCGGAAGGCGCTTGTTGTGTTTTCGGGTATGCAGACGGGGGGAACGGGAAAAAGGTTCCCCATCTGCCCACAGTATTTCCAAAAATTTTTCTTTTAACGAATTATATCCCGCCCCCGGCCTTGCGTTTGTGCTTTTTGAGAGGTACCATAGAACAGACGGCCACACGGGCCGCCCATACACGCGGGGCCCCTGCCCCGGAGAGTGAGGAACGACAACCATGTACAGCTTTCGCAACGATTACAGTGAGGGCGCCCACCCCAAGGTGCTGGAGGCCCTGACCGAGACCAACCTGACCCAGACCGTTGGCTACGGCCTGGACCCCTTCTGTGAGGAGGCCGCCATCACCATCCGGCGTCTTTGCAATGCCCCGGAGGCGGACGTCCACTTCCTGGTGGGCGGCACCCAGGTAAACCTCATCACCATCGCCGCCCACCTGCGGCCCTATGAGGCGGCCATTGCCGCCCACACCGGCCACATCAACGTCCACGAAACCGGCGCCATCGAGGCCGCCGGCCACAAGGTCTGCACGGCCTGCTCCCCCGACGGCAAGCTGACGCCGGAACTGGTGGAGTCCGTGCTCCGGGCCCACAGCACCGAGCACATGGTCTCCCCCCGGCTGGTCTACATCTCCGACACCACGGAGATCGGCACCGTCTACACCAAGGCGGAGCTGACGGCACTGCGCCGCTGCTGCGACGACCACGGCCTCTTTCTCTATCTGGACGGGGCAAGGCTCGGCTCAGCCCTGACGGCGGAGGGCAATGACCTGACGCTTTCGGACCTTGCCGCCCTGACCGACGCCTTCACCATCGGCGGAACCAAGAACGGTGCCCTGTTCGGCGAAGCCCTGATCCTGGCCAAGCCCCACCGGCACTTCCGCTGGTACATGAAGCAGCGGGGCGGCGTCCTTGCCAAGGGACGGCTGCTGGGCATCCAGTTTGAGACTCTGCTGAAGGACGGCCTCTACTTCGATCTCGCCCGCCACGCCAACGTCCTTGCCCTCCGGCTCCGGGACGGCATGGCGGCCCTGGAGATCCCCTTCCCGGTGCCCTCCCCCTCCAACCAGCAGTTCCCCGTGCTGCCCAACGGCGTCATCGCCGCTCTGGAGGCCAAGGGATACCAGTTTGAGACGGACCATCCGGTGGATGAGGCCCACACCTGCGTCCGGTTCGTCACCAGCTGGGCCACCCCGGAGTCGGCGGTGGAGGAATTGCTGCGTGACCTGAAGCAGATCTTAAAAACGGCGGGAAACTGACATGGCCCGCACAGCAAAGCCACCGGTTTTCCGGCGGCTTTTGTCTCTAAAAAAGACGCCCGGGAGGAGCCGAAGCTCCTCCCGGGCGCTTTTCTGAGGACGGGCGGTCCCTGTCACTGCGGAACCTAGTGAGATTCCGCGGGAACCGGCGCTTATTTGTGGCAGCAGCAGTTCTTGGCTTCCTCGTAGCACTCCGGCGCCTTGACGGTGTTGGGCGGGAAGAACTCGCCCACGGGGAAGTTGATGGTGCGGAACAGGGCGCAGGGATCGTCGCAGCCGTCGCCGCAGGCGCACTCCTTGTCGGGCATGCAGTAGTCGTACACCGGCACCAGCAGCTGGGTGTCCCGCTCCAGGCGAACAATGGAGAACTGTCCCAGGGTCACATAGACCCGGCGGACCTCGTCGCCGCTGGACAGCTCCCCGCCGAAGCACTCGTTGATGAAGCCGGGCACCTCGCACAGATCGCAGTCGCACTCCCGGCGGCCGCAGCAGTCCACGATCCGGGCGTCCAGAACGATGGGGTCCACAGCCTCCACCACGGCGATGGGGGCGTTGGCCTCCCGGGTCAGCTGCACGTCGCAGCCCCCGGCCCGCATCTGGGAGGAGAAGATCTTGGCGCTGCCCTCGCTGCCGAACAGGATGGCCCGCTTGTCAAAGACGCACAGGCCCTCCACAGTGACCGGGCAGGAGCAGCTCAGGTAGGCCTGGAGGCTCACCTGGTAGAAAAACCGCATATCCACGGTGTAAAAGCCTCGGTTGAAGCTGACGGGCTCGGTGTCCACGTAGACATACAGCAGCTTGGCGCTGCCGGCCTTCACGGACTGGGCGCGGTTCAGTGTTTCCACGCAGGACAGCTTCGGGTAGAAGCGCAGGTCTTCGATGCAGTCTTTATCACGGCAGGAGTCGAAGATCTTCCTGGTATGGATGCAAACCGCCTCACGGATGCCGCAGGGTTCCCCCACGGGACCGGGCATAACTTTCTCGGGCATTGCAATACCTCCTAAATAAGTAGCTGGAGAAAGACCTGGGTCTTTCAATCCAGTGTATGCGCCGCCCGCTGATGGGTGCAAAAATGGAACGCCTCCGAAGAGGCGGCCGCTCTTTTCCCTTCCGGCTCCATAGGCTCACAGAGCGGAGGCATGGCGCTCTTTCCCTGCAAACTGCCGGTTGACGGGAAACCGTATCACTGCTATAATACAGTTAAAGAGTGTATTATTGCTATAATACGGTTCTGAAAGGTCCTCCTCTTCCCGTGTTGGGAACCTCATGATGCGCCGTGCCCCTCCTCCGTCAGGACAAAATGCGGTGCCGGGAATTTTCACTCTGTACGGCGGCGGCATTTTGGGGTATAATGCCCTTGTATGAACATCCAGTGGGAAAGGAGGCGCCGCCATGGCGGGACGGGGATTTATCCGGGATAAGCTGGATATCAAGTTTCTCATTCTCTACATCACGGCCCGGGTCATCGAGCCCATTCCCTTTGACACGGTGCTGGACCTGACGCTGTGCGACGATGCTATCGACTACTTCGACTTCTCCGAGTGCCTTGCGGACCTGGTGAAGACGGAGCACCTGACACTGTCGGAGGACGGGTTCTACGCCATTACGGAAAAGGGCCTGCGCAACAGCCGCATCTGCGAGTCCAGCCTGCCTTACTCCGTGCGGCTGCGGTGCGACAAGAACCTTGCCGCCTGCAATCGGAAGCTCCGGCGCAAAAGTCAGGTGAAGGCCGCGGTTTCCCAGCGGCCCAACGGCACCTACACCGCCGCCCTGGAACTGGAGGACGACATGGGCAGCGTCATGGAGCTGAAGCTGGCCATCCCCCGGGAGGACATGGCCAAGCTGCTGACGGAGCGGTTCCGAAAAAGCCCGGAGCGGCTGTACAGTGAAATCATGCGGGTGCTGATGTCCTCGGACCCGGAGGAGGGATCGTAAGGGCACCCCTCTCAATTGGAAAGGAGTGTTCTGCCATGCTGCCCACCATTGTATTTTGCGCCGTCTGCGGCCTGATCGGTGCCTGGCTGCGCTATGACCTTCGGAAAAAGGCCCAGGCCTGGGTTTTGACAGCGGTGCTTGCCGCAGTATCCGCCGCGCTGCTGTTCCTGATGCCCCGGGGGCAGGAGCTCTGGTCCATCTGGGGCGCCATTGCCGGCGCCGGCGCTCTGGGCTCCCTGATCTGCGGCGCCTGCCTTTGGCAGTGCGGAAGGGGGCGCTGAGATGGTGCAGATTCTCTGGAACTGGTGCTGCATCGTGGCCTTCCCCCTGCTGGCGGGCATCCTGGTGCGATGGCTGCTGCGCCGGAAGGCGCGGGCCTGGATTTTCACCGCCGCCGCAGCGGTATTGGCTGTGGCTCTGGTCCTCTGGACCCGGACCAACCCCATTCCCGGCAGCGAGGGTCCCGCCCTCATGGCCCTTCAGGCCCTGTGCCTGACCCTGGGCGCCGGAATGACGGGTCTGATCCTGCGGCTGACGCCCTCCCGATAACAGGCAACAGCCCCCGCGTCTCATGGACGCGGGGGCTGTTTTTGTCTTTTTTTCGGCTTGTGTCCGCTTACGGCGGGGAGACAGTCACTTAATGACCACGTTTTCCGCGCCCAGGGTCTCCTTGGCCTCCTCCACCAGGGCCTTGTGCAGCAATACACTGACGGCGTAGACCTTCCGGGTGTCCGCCATGACCATCCGCACCGGCGTGGTGCCGGGGAACATGTTGAACACCAGCTTCATGTGCCGCACCGCCGGATGGTCCAGGCTGGGGAATTTCAGGTACAGGGTCTGCCCTGTCAGGATCTTCTCCCCCTTGGGCGCCGGAGGCGGCGGAGTGCCGCCCTTCACCGTGGACAGGGGGTACACGCTGTCGCACATGACCTGGGGGGCCTTCTCGTCCCGGACGGAAAGCCTGCCCCGGACCACCACCGCCTGATTCTCCTTCAAATAAGCGCCGCAGGTGTCCAGCACCCGGGCAAAACACAGCAGCTCCATGGAGGCGGTGTCGTCCTCCACGGTCACGTAGGCCATGAGGGAGTTATTTTTGGTGGTCTTGGTCTTACTGGAGGTGATGACGCCGCAGAGGGTGATCCGCTGGTCGTCGGCAAAGCGGGTGGGGCCGCCCTCCTGAGCAAAGTCCTCCAGCACGGAGGCGATGGTGGGCGCGTGGAGGGCCTTCACCTCCTGCCGGTACTGATCCATGGGGTGGCCGGAGAGGTACAAGCCCGTCACGGCCTTCTCCATGGTCATCAGCTCCTGGGGGGTAAATTCCGGAATATCCGGCAGGGGAATTTCCTTTACAGATGCTGATTCCTGGTGTTCCATGGCCATGGAGAAGAAATCCAGCTGCCCCTCCAGATTCTGCCGGAGGCTGTCGGCCACGGCGTCCATGACGGACTCGTACACCTGAATCAGCTGGGACCGGCGGGCGCCGGTGGAGTCGAAGGCGCCGGCGCGGATCAGGCTTTCCACCGCCCGCTTGTTGATGTCGCTGCTGCCCATGCGCTCGCAGAAGTCCTGGAGGGACCGGAAGGGTCCCTGCCGACGCTCCTCCAGCACCGAGAGGATGAAGCCCCGGCCGATGTTCTTGATGGCCACCAGTCCGAAGCGGATGCCCCCCTCCTCCACGGTGAAGCGGTCGGCGGAGCGGTTGATGTCCGGCGGCAGCAGGGCGATGCCGCACTCCTTGCACTCGTTGATATAGCCGGCCACCTTATCGGAGTTGTCCAGCACGGAGGTCAACAGCGCCGCCATGTACTCCCGGGTGTGGTGGCACTTGAACCAGGCGGTCTGGTAGGCCACCACGGCGTAGGAGACGGCGTGGGCCTTGTTGAAGGCGTAGTTGGCAAAGTCGTAGATGTCCTGGTAGATGGCCTGGGCCGTGGATTCCGGGATGCCCCGGGCCACGCAGCCGGTGATGTTCCGGTCCGGGTCCCCGTGGAGGAAGGCCTCCCGCTCCCGCTCGATGTCCTTGGCCTTCTTCTTGCTCATGGCCCGGCGCACCATGTCCGCCTGTCCCAGAGAGTACCCCGCCAGCTGCTGGAAGATCTGGATGACCTGCTCCTGGTAGACGATGCAGCCGTAGGTGA
>CATZYY010000057.1 GCA_958426425.1 uncultured Oscillospiraceae bacterium | reverse complement strand
CCTTCGGCAGCGCCGAGGGCGCCGTCATCCGCAACTATCTGGACGTGTGTCTGGAGATGCCCTGGAACACCACAACGAAGGAGCGCCTCAGCGTGGAGGCCGCCCGAAAGGTGCTGGAACGGGACCACTTCGGCCTGGAGAAGGTGAAGGAGCGGATTCTGGAGACCATTGCCGTCCGGCAGATGAACCCCGACGCCAAGGGGCAGATCCTCTGCCTGGTGGGCCCGCCGGGCGTGGGCAAGACCTCCATCGCCATCTCCGTGGCCAAGGCCCTGAACCGGAAGCTGGCCCGTCTGTCTTTGGGCGGTGTCCGGGATGAGGCCGACATCCGGGGCCACCGCAAGACCTACATAGGCGCCATGCCCGGCCGCATCATCGAGGCCATCAGCCGCTCCGGCTCCATGAACCCGCTGCTGCTGCTGGACGAGATCGACAAGCTGGGCAGCGACTATCGGGGCGACCCCTCCGCGGCGCTGCTGGAGGTGCTGGACAGCGAGCAGAACTACGCCTTCCGGGACCACTTCCTGGAGATTCCCGTGGACCTGACCAAGGTGCTGTTCATCACCACCGCCAACACCACCGACACCATCCCCCGGCCCCTGCTGGACCGGATGGAGGTCATCCGCCTCACCAGCTACACCGACGAGGAAAAGCTCCAGATCGCCAAGCGTCACCTGCTGCCCAAGCAGATGGCCGCCCACGGATTGAAGAAGGGCGCCCTGCGCATGGGGGACGATGTCATCCGGGCCATCATCCGGGACTATACCCGGGAGTCCGGCGTGCGTCTGCTGGAGCGGCGCCTGGCGGCGGTGTGCCGGAAAGCGGATATGCGCCTGCTATCAGGAGATGTAAAGCGGATTACCGTTACAGAAAATGAGCTGCCCAAGCTGTTGGATTGTCAGCCCTATCCCCCGGCCCTCCACACGGACCGGGAGGAGACCGGCGTGGTCAACGGCCTTGCCTGGACCGAGAGCGGCGGCGAGATTTTGGAGGTAGAGGTCAACGTCATGGAGGGCTCCGGCAAGCTGGAGCTCACCGGCAATTTGGGCGATGTCATGAAGGAATCCGCCCAGGCGGCCCTCAGCTGCCTCCGGAGCCGCGCGGCGGCTCTGGGGATTGAGGCGGACTTCTACAAGACCAAGGATATCCACGTCCACTTCCCGGAGGGCGCGGTGCCCAAGGATGGCCCTTCCGCCGGTATTGCCGTCACCACCGCCATGCTGTCGGCCCTGACGGAGCGGAAAATCCGGGCGGGCATCGCCATGACCGGCGAGGTGACCCTGCGGGGCAGGGTGCTGGCCATCGGCGGCCTGCGGGAGAAGACCATGGCGGCCTTGCGCAACGGCATCGGTACTGTCCTGATTCCACAGGACAACGTCCGGGATCTGGAGGAGATCGACCAGACCGTGCGGGCGCAGCTGCGGTTCGTGCCGGTGGAGACGGTGGACCAGGTGTTCGCCGCGGCACTGTGTCCGGAGGTCTCTGCCCCGGTCCATGAGGAGCTGCCGGTGGCGGCCTTCGCGCCACTGCCTGGGCGGGAAAACGGGGGAGACGCCGCTTTGCGACAGTAAAGGAGAAAGCCTATACATGCCTTTGAATTTCAACAAAGTGGAGTTTATCTGCTCTGCCGGCAGCCGGGACCACTTCCTGCGGGACGGTCTGCCTCAGTTCGCCTTTGCGGGCCGGTCCAACGTGGGCAAGTCCTCGGTGATCAACCGGATGGTAAACCGGAAGAACCTTGCCTATGTGGGTGCCTCTCCCGGCAAGACCACCCAGATCAACTACTTTCTGGTGGATAGCCGGGCGTACCTGGTGGACCTGCCGGGCTACGGCTACGCCAAGGTCAGCCGGGCGGAGAAGGAGCGGTGGGGCCGCCTTATGGAGAGCTACTTCCAGGAGGAGACCGGCCGCATCACCGCCGGGGTGCTGATCGTGGACATCCGCCACAAGCCCACGGCGGACGACGTGACCATGCACGACTGGTTCCGTCAGTCCGGCTGTCCGGAGATCATCGTGGCCAACAAGCTGGATAAGCTGAAAAAAAGTCAGGTGGAGCCGGCCCTGGAGCTGATTCGGGAGACCCTGGAACTGACGGAGGACGACGCCCTGGTGCCCTTTTCCGCGGAAAAGGGGGAGGGAAAGGACACCCTGATTAGCCTGCTCACAGCGGCCTGTGAACGATAAAGAAACATGGGGGAGCGGCACAGCCGCTCCCCCATGTGAGACTGTCGAAAAAGAGGGAAAAGACGGGAAGGAAGAGCGTTACGAGAGGAACCCGGGAAGGGTTCCTCTCGTTTTCAATTATAGTTTTTTGAACCTTTTAAACGATTCAAAAAACTTGCTCAGCGTGTCGAAAAAGACTTTTTCGACACGCTGACGCGGGGAACGGCATTGTCGTTCCCGCATTTTTTCGTTTACTGGGACAGCCCCGCCGGGGAATCCGGCAGCTGATTACGTTCATTGACAGGCGTCGCCAGATACAGCCGCAGCAGCTCCGCCCAGCCACGCTCCGCATCGGTGAAGACGCTCATGTAGCCGTCCAGGGTATTCAGGGCGGTGTTCAGCTCCGCCGGATACAGGTCCGCGCCGTAGGAGGTGTTGGAGATGGCCAGGTACTTGGTCTGTGCGTCCACGCCCTCCGTGGCCAGGGCCCGGGCAAAGACCACGGGATCGGAAAACAGAGCTCTTGCCAGCAAATCGGCGTAGCGCTCCGCATAGGCCCCGTCCAGCCCCTGGGCGGTGCAGCCCATCTGAACCCACAGAATCTCGGCGGAGGAGTAGGGGGGCTGGTTTTCCAGCCAGGTCATCAGGCCGAAGATGGCGTCGTCCGGATTCTCCGCGCTGCCCATCTGCCCCAGTTCTCCCCAGTCCATGTCCGGCAGCAGGCTGAACACGTCCCGGCGGTAGGCATATCGCTCCTCAGCAGAGAGATTGTTGTCGGTTACCAGCCGGTTCCAGGCGATGTAGACCTGCTGGGTGGCGTCCCGGTCCTCCTGCTCCGGCTCCTGCCGCGCCGAGAAGTCCGGCTCACCATTCATCAGGGGGAAGCGGGATACGTTGTTGGGGGCGTAGGCCTCACTGCCGAATTCTGCCATGTCCTCCAGACAGATGCCCGCCACCAGTCCGTCCCGCATGTAGAGGCAAAGGCTCAAACCGAAGGTCTCCGGTGCCTGGAAAGCGTAATAGTAATCGTGCTTTACCAGGGAGTAGCCGTCCTCCTCCTTCAGGCAGTACACCAGTTCATCGCCGTAGGCCCGCAGGACATCCTCCTTGGTGTCGCCTACGCCGATGCCCCGGGGCGTGGTGTACCCCGGCACCATGGTAGTGATCTTTATGATGAATTCCCGCTCCGGCCCCTCCGGGTTCAGCTCCGGGTCACAGCCGATGTGGAGGTATTCCAGCCGGACGGCGCCGCAGTCCGCCCGGTGGAGGGTGGTGAGGGGGTAGTCTGTATCCAGTACTTCCTCCGGCTCCGTCAGCACCAGGGAGGTGCCAAAGGGGAAGAAACCCTCCTGCTCGCCCAGGGACAGATACTCATACCACTCCTGATGCCTCAGCCGGGGGACCTGCCAGGTGAGATAGAACTCCGAGTCCACCGGCTCCGGTATGTCGCTGACCTGCCCCGCTGAGGAGCGGATGCCCAGGACGATCAATGTTCCCGCCATGAAGACCAGCAGCACCAGGACCAGCGCCAGTCCCACCCACCAACCCCGCCGCCGGGGTGGGGGAGGGGATTCTGCTCTAATGTCTCCCGCGGCGGGGACTGTCCCGCCGGTTTCCGCCGGGGGTTCCGGCGTCTGGGTCAGCTCCGCCACACTGACGCCGAATTCCCGGGCGAGAGACAGTAAATTCTCCATATCCGGCGCGGCGGCGCCGGTCTCCCACTTGCTGACCGCCTGCCTGGAAACGCCCAGCCGGGCCCCCAGTTCCTCCTGGGAGATGCCCAGGGCCTTTCGATATCCGCTGATCCGCTGTCCCAGCGTCATGGCCATTCCTCCTTTGCTGGTCCCAGCATAGCAGGTTTTCCGGGAAAAGGCCACCACCTTGGTGTCAAATATCGGTTGCGCCGGGAAAACGATGCCCATTTGTTACAGGAATGTGGTTGACATAATTTTTGGCGTCTTATAAAATGAGACCACTCAGACTGCAGGGGGTGGATATATGGATCGGCGGCGAATGGTGGGCATTGCGGTGCTGGCGGTGGCCGCTGCGGCAGCCACGGCCCTGGGCGCGTGGCAGGCAGAGCGTGGCGAGAGGTTTCCGGACGACGGATTGACCCGGACTGTGGAGGTCCTGCCGGGACAGTACGACTTTGACGGGGACGGCGCGGCGGAGACTGTGGAAGTTCTGACGGTGACGGCCCCGGACGGCACCAACGCCTGGTATGAGCTGTGGGTGCTGGACGACGGCGACGTGCTGTGGAGCCGTCAGGCGGGGCTGTCCCATGTGGGCTGGACGTCCCTCTTTGCCTGCCGGGTAGAGGGACAAGACTGCCTGCTGGATTACAGCCCCTGGGTCAGCATGGGCAGCGGTTGCTACCAATACAGGATGTTCACTCTGGATGGGGCAGGGGAGGAGCAGCTGCTGCGGTCCGACAGCGTGTCTTTTTCCCTGCCCGCTGGGGAGTGGGGGCTGGAGGACCTGGATGGCGCCGTGGCGGACTTTCTCACGGAGGTACACGGCTTTCTGGAGGGCAGCGACCTGCTGCTGACCACCGAGGGCGGCGTGTTCCGCAGCGGCGGTAGCGGCGCGGACTTCCGGGACGACCTGGAATCCGTGGGCGCCTGAGGAAGGTAAAGACCCTAATCCGGGGAGGGGGCCCACTCTCTTTTTTCCGGGAAATTCTTCTCAATACCCCCTATGCAAACGGCGAAAAATACGGTAAAATATAGCTGTTATCATGTACGCAAGCAGAGGGAGGATTTTTACCATGGCAAAGCCTGTTTACAAGCGGGTGCTGCTGAAGGTCAGCGGCGAGGCTCTGGCCGGCGACAAGCACTCCGGCCTGGATTTCGAGGTCATCGGTCAGGTCTGCGATGTTTTGAAGGAGTGCCTGGACATGGGCGTTCAGGTGGGACTGGTCATCGGCGGCGGCAACTTCTGGCGGGGCGCCAAAAACAGCGGCGGCAAGATGGAGCGCACCCGGGCCGACCACATGGGCATGCTGGCCACGGTGATGAACTGCCTGGCCGTGGCGGACGTGTGCGAGCAAAAGGGCATTCCCGTCCGGGTCCAGACCGCCATTGAGATGCGGGCCATCGCCGAGCCCTACATCCGCTCCCGGGCCATCCGGCATCTGGAGAAGGGCCGCGTGGTGATCTTCGGCGCCGGCACCGGCAACCCCTTCTTCTCCACGGATACGGCCGCGGTGCTGCGGGCGGCGGAGATCGGGGCCGACGTGATATTGCTGGCCAAGAATGTGGACGGCGTGTACAACGCCGACCCGGTAAAGGACCCCACCGCCGTGAAATACGACTCTATCAGCTACGACGATGTGTTAGCCCAGCATTTGATGGTCATGGATTCCACGGCCACGTCTCTCTCCATGGATAACCACATCCCGGTGCTGCTCTTCGCCCTGAAGGACCCCCGGAACATCATTCGGGCCCTGTGCGGCGAGAAGGTGGGCACCATCGTGAAGGAATGACGCGGCGGCGCCGCTGCCCCCAGTTTTCGATATGAAAGGAAGGAACACAGGATGTTGAAGGATGAATACAAGAAATACGAGGACAAGATGCAAAAGAGCATCGACTCTGTAGCCGCTGACTTTGCCTCCGTGCGGGCGGGCCGGGCCAACGCCGCCGTGCTGGACCGGATCATGGTGGACTACTACGGCAGCCCCACCCCCATCCAGCAGATCGCGGCCATCTCCACCCCGGACCCCCGGACGCTGCTGATCCAGCCCTGGGACACCAGCGCCGTGAAATCCATTGAGAAGGCCATTCAGAACTCCGACCTGGGCATCAATCCCCAGAACGACGGCCGCAGCCTGCGTCTGGCCTTCCCCCAGCTGACCGAGGAGCGCCGCAAGGAGCTGGTCAAGCAGATCCGCAAGTACGCCGAGGCCGGCAAGGTGGCCATCCGCAACATCCGCCGGGACGCTATGGACAACTTCAAGAAGCAGGAGAAGAAGTCCGAGATCACCGAGGACGAGATGAAGCAGGTGGAAAAGGATCTGCAGAAGCTCACCGACGACAGCTGCAAGAAGCTGGACGACCTTCTGGCCAAGAAGGAAAAGGAATTGATGGCGGTCTGATGGCAGAACGGATGAAAGATAACGAGACAGGGCAGGCCGCCGGCCTGCCCTGTTCCGGGGAAATGGGGGCCTCCAAAGGCACCTCCGGCGAAAAGCAGCCGGACGTTCCCCGGCACATCGCCATCATTATGGACGGCAACGGCCGCTGGGCCACCAAGCGGGGCCTGCCCCGCACCGCCGGCCACAAGGCCGGGGCGGAGACCTTCCGCCGCATCGCCACCTACTGTACGAACATCGGCGTTCAGTATCTGACGGTCTACGCCTTCTCCACGGAGAACTGGAAACGCTCCGAGAGCGAGGTGGGGGCCATCATGCTGCTTTTGAAGAAGTATCTGCTGGAGGCGGTGGACACCATGGAGCGGGACCACATCCGGCTCCACTTCTTCGGGGACATGACCCCCATTGCCCCGGAGCTGCGGGCTCTGGCCCGGGAGACCGACGAGATCACCGAGCACCTGTCCAAAAACGACTTCCAGGCCAACGTGTGCCTCAACTACGGCGGCCGGGACGAGATTTTGCGGGCGGCGCGGCGGTTCGCCGCGGACTGCGCCGCGGGGGAGCGGAAACCGGAGGATCTGGATGAGGCGCTGTTTTCCTCCTATCTGGACTCCGCCGGCATCCCGGACCCGGAGCTCATCATCCGGCCCAGCGGGGAGCAGCGGCTTTCAAACTTCCTGCTGTGGCAGTGCGCCTATGCGGAGTTCTACTACACCGATACCCTGTGGCCGGACTTTGACGAGGCGGAGCTGGATCGGGCCATCGCGGCCTTCCGCGCCCGGGACCGTCGGTTCGGCGGCGTGAAAAAGTGAGAAATACCAGGAGATGTGAAGGAATATCCCTATACAGGCAAAAAGGATGGATGTTATGTTTAAACGCGTGATGGTGGCTGTGGTGGGCATCCCGCTGCTGCTGGTGATCCTGGGCTGGGCCCCGGAGGGGGCCACCATGGTGCTGACCATGGGCATGTGCGCCATCGGCGCCTGGGAGCTGATGCACGCCGTGCGGGGCGAGCGGGAGAAATCTCTGATCGACTTTATGACTTGGGTGCCCATCCTCATGGCCGCCGTGATCCCCTGGAAGCTCCGGGAGATCCACAGCCTGGGCAGCCTTCTGCTGATGTACTTCCAGGACCCCACGGCGTCCATGGTGGAAAACCTGCCGGAGGTCAGCACCAAAAGCGTGGAGATGGTCTTCTACTATGTGGTGGAGATGGGGGCGTGGGTGCTGGCGTTTTTGCTGGTGCTGTTCATCTGCGCCATTTTGCGCTACGGAAAGCGCAATGCGGTGCCCTTCGGGGAGCTGACCGCCGCCGTCTTTGCCGGTGTAGTGTTCCCGGCCATGCTGTCCTGCCTGCTGCTGCTGCGGATGGAGGAGAACGGGCGGGCCCTGGTGTTTCTGCCCCTTTGCATCTCCTTCGGGTCCGACACCTTCGCCCTCTTTGCCGGGATGCTGTGCGGCAAGCACAAGCTGACCCCGGTGAGCCCCAAGAAGACCGTGGAGGGCGGCGTCGGCGGTTTGATCGGCGGCGTGTTCGGCATGGCGGTGTTCAAGCTGATCGCGGAGGCCGCTTTGGGCACGGCGCTGCTGGACTGGACGGCGGTGGCGCTGTTTGGAATCTTGGGCAGCGTGGTGGGACAGATCGGCGATCTGAGCTTTTCTCTCATCAAGCGGGAGTTCGGCGTCAAGGACTACGGCAATCTCCTGCCGGGCCACGGCGGCATCCTGGATCGGTTTGACAGCGTGACCTTCGTGGCCCCCTTTGTGTGGGTGCTGCTGCGGCTGTACTGACCGGCGGAACCTCCCGGAATTTTGGATTGTTTTCAGCTTTGAGGAATAGGATATGAGCAAGACGATTTCCATATTGGGCTCCACCGGCTCCATCGGCCGTCAGACCCTGGACGTGGCGGAGCAGATGGGCCTTCGTGTGGCGGCGATCACCGCCCGCTCCAGCGGGAAGCGGGTGGAGGAGCAGGTCCGCAGGTTCCGCCCTGCCCTGGCAGTCCTCACCGACCAGGCCGCCGCCAAAGATTTGGCCGTGCGCCTGGCGGACACGTCCACCCGTGTGGTGGGCGGCCCGGAGGGGCTTTTGGAGGCCGCCGTGCTGCCGGAGGCGGACACGGTGGTGACCGCCGTGGTGGGCATGGTAGGGCTGAAGCCCACCTTGGCCGCCATCGCCCAAAAAAAGCGCATCGCTTTGGCCAACAAGGAGACCCTGGTGTGTGCCGGGCAGCTGGTGATGGACGCTGCGGACCGCTCCGGGGCGGAGATCGTGCCGGTGGACTCGGAGCACTCCGCCATTTTCCAGTGCCTCCAGGGCTGCCGTGACCGCCGGGAGATCCGGCGTCTGATTCTGACCTGCTCCGGCGGGCCCTTCTACGGCATGACCCGGGAGGAAGCGGGCAAAATGACAAAGGCCGACGCCCTGCGCCACCCCAACTGGACCATGGGTCCCAAGATCACCGTGGACTGCGCCACGCTGATGAACAAGGGCCTGGAGGTTATCGAGGCCATGCGATTGTACCGCCTGCCTCTGGAGCAGGTCAGCGTGGTGATCCACCGGCAGTCCATTGTCCACTCCCTGGTGGAGTATCGGGACGGGGCCGTTCTGGCCCAGCTGGGCACGCCGGATATGCGCCTGCCCATCCGGTACGCCATGACCTACCCGCAGCGGGGGAACAGCCCGGCGGAGCCTCTGGATCTTCTCACCTGTCCGCCCCTGACCTTTGCCCAGCCGGACCGGCAGGTGTTTCCCTGCCTCTCCCTGGCGGAGGAGGCCGCCCAGGAGGGCGGCACCGCCTGCGCTGTGCTGAACGCCGCCAACGAGGAGGCGGTGGGGGCCTTTTTGGCGGAGAAGATCGGCTTTTACGACATTCCCCGCCTGGTGACATTGGCCCGGGAGCAGGTGCCCTCCAAGTCCAACCCCACGCTGGAGGACATTCTGGAGGCGGACGGCGCCGCCCGGGACGCGGTCCGGGCGCGGATTGAAAGTACTTTTTAAGGAGCAAGTTTCATGGTTTTGTATGTCCTGGCGGCTATTTTGATTTTCGGCGTGCTGATCGCCGTCCATGAGTTCGGCCACTTTATCACCGCCAAGCTCTGCGGCGTGCGGGTCAACGAGTTTTCTATCGGCATGGGCCCCGGTATCTGGAGCGGGCAGAGGGGAGAGACCCGGTACTCCCTGCGGGCCCTGCCCATCGGCGGCTACTGTGCCATGGAGGGGGAGGACAGCTCCTCCGAGGATGAGCGGTCCCTGACCCGTCAGGGCTTCTTCAAGCAGCTGCTGATCTTCGCCGCCGGGTCCATTATGAACTTTTTGACGGGCCTCTTGATCGTGCTGATCCTGTACAGCGGCAGCGCCGCCTTCTACACCACGGAGGTGGTGGACTTCGCACCGGAGTTTCCCGCCCAGGGGGAAGACGGCCTTCAGCCGGGGGACCAGCTCTGGTCCATCAACGGCGAGCGGGTGTACCTGTACAGCGACGTGAATTTGCTGCTGAGCCTGGACGGCGACGGCCTGGTGGAGCTGGAGGTCCGCCGGGACGGGGAGATCGTGGACCTGGGGGAGGTGCCCCTGGCCTACGGCACCTACACCAACGAGGAGGGAGAGCCGTACCAGGGCATGGGCTGGACCATCCGGGTGGAGGAGGCCACCCTGGGGGCAAAGCTCCGGGTCAGCTGGCTCAACACCATCGACTTCGTGCGGATCGTGAAGCTGAGCCTCCAGATGCTGGTCTCCGGCGAGGCGGGCATGGACGATCTCAGCGGCCCCGTGGGCATCGTCTCCACCATCACCCAGGTGGGGGCGGAGTCGGAGACCCTCCGGGACGCAGTGGAGAACATTTTGTACTTTGCCGCCATGCTTGCGGTGAATTTAGCGGTGATGAACCTGCTGCCCATTCCCGCCCTGGACGGCGGCAAGATCTTCTTTTTGATCGTGGACACCGTGGCGCTGCGGCTGTTCCGGAAGAAAATCCCGGAGAAGTATGAGATGGCCGTCAACACCGCCGGATTTGTGGTGCTCATGGGCTTCATGCTGATGATTACCTTCCAGGACGTATTCAAGCTGGTGCGGTGAGGGGATGCCTGTGACGGATTTTTTGCTGCGGCCCTGGGCGGCAGCGGACGCCGGTTCCCTGGTCCGCTGGGCCGATGACCCCGGCATCGCCGCCCATCTGCGGGACGTGTTTCCCAGCCCCTATACCATGGCCGACGCGGCGTGGTTCCTTCGCGACTGCATGGCCCGGGAGGGCCGGGACCAGCTGTGCCGGGCCGTGGTCGTGGCCGGGGAGGCCGTGGGCTGCGTCACCGTGACCCGGGGGACCGACGTGTACTGCAAGTGCGCCGAATTGGGCTACTGGCTGGGCCGGGACTATTGGGGACAGGGCATCATGACGGCGGCGGTGCGGCGCATTTGCCGGGAGGCCTTTGCCGTCTGGGACATCCTGCGCATCCAGGCGGAGGTCTTCGCCCCCAACGCAGGCTCCCGGCGGGTGCTGGAGAAGGCGGGCTTCACCCTGGAGGGCACGAAGCGCCGGGGCGTATATAAGAATGGGCAGGTGCTGGACGCGTGCGTTTACGCCCTGCTGAAGGAGGAACTGACATGACAAAGCGGCTGATGGTGGGCGCTGTGCCGGTGGGCGGCGGCGCCCCCGTTTCCATTCAGTCCATGTGCAACACCAAGACCGACGACGTGGACGCCACCGTGGCCCAGACCCTGGCCCTGGAGGCCGCCGGGTGCGAGATCATCCGGGTGGCCATTCCCGACCAGGCGGCGGCGGAGGCGGTGGACAAAATCAAGGAGCGTATCCACATCCCCCTGATCGCGGACATTCACTTCAACTACAAGTACGCCCTGGAGTGCGCGGAGCGGGGCATCGACGCCATCCGCATCAATCCCGGCAACATCGGCGGGGAGGACCGGGTCAAGGCCGTGGCGGACATGTGCCGGAAAAAGAACATCCCCATCCGCATCGGCGTCAACGGCGGGTCCCTGGAAAAGGAGCTGCGGGCCAAGTACGGCGGCGTCACCGCCGAGGCCCTGGTGGAGAGCGCCATGGGCCATGTGGCCCTTTTGAACAAGTTCGACTTTGACGATATCTGCATTTCCGTCAAGTGCTCTAACGTGCCCGTGACCATGGCGGCCTACCGGCTGCTCAGTGAGCGGGCCAATTATCCGCTGCACCTGGGCGTCACCGAGGCGGGCACCCCTTCTATGGGGATGGTGAAATCCGCCATGGGCATCGGGGGGCTTCTGTGCATGGGCATCGGGGACACCATCCGGGTGACGCTGACCGCCGACCCGGTGGAGGAGATCTATGCCGCCAAGAAAATCCTCAAGGCGGCGGGGCTGCGGAAGGAGGGCGTGAACCTGATCGCCTGTCCCACCTGCGGCCGTACCCGCATCGACCTGATCCCCATGGCCGAGGAGGTGGAGCGGCGGCTCATGAACTGCACCAAGAACATCACCGTGGCGGTGATGGGCTGCGCCGTCAACGGCCCCGGCGAGGCCGCCGCCGCCGACATCGGCATTGCCGGCGGCAAGGGAGAGGGCCTGATTTTCCGCAAAGGAGAAATCCTTTACAAGGTGCCCCAGGAGCAGCTTGTGGACAAGCTGATGGAGGAAATCGAGAAGCTCTGACCCGGGACACCGCAAGGGACGGCCCGACAAAACGGACCCCAGGAGACAAACGCGAACAAGAGAGGCAACCATGTCAAGAGATATCCCGTTTTTTGAAATGTTCACAGAGCTGCAGCTGTCGGGCGAGCTGCGTCTGGCCCTGGCGGGCGCTGTCATCAACAGCGCCTGCATTGATCAGTCGGCCATGTCCCTGACGCTGCACCTGACCACCCAGATTCAGCTGGGCGAGGAGGAGATCGGGGCGCTCAAGCGCCTGCTCTGCGGTGTCTACGGCTTCCGGACCGTGGAGGTGGAGGCGGTGTGCAAGGCCCCTGCCGCCCGGTCGGAGCGGCCCGCCGCCCCAGCCCCCGCCGCCGGAAACGGCGGAAAGAAGGAGGACTCCAAGCCCGGCAAGGTGCTCATGGGCAAGCCCATCAAGACCCGGCCCGGCCCCATGAAGGACCTGGACCTGAAAATGGGCACCGCCACGGTGGAGGGCAAGGTCTTTGCCTTCGAGTGCCGGGAGACCCGGCGGCCGGGCATGTGGCGGCTGAGCTTTGATATGACCGACTACACCAACTCCGTCACCGTCCAGAAAAACCTGACGGAGAAGGAGGCCCAGCAACTGGAGGGGGCCATCAAGCCCGGCATGTGGCTTCAGGTCCAGGGCAAGATGGAGCCCACCTGGGACGGCAAGGACATCCAGCTCAATCCTTACCACATCTGCATGGTGGACCATGCCAAGCGGCAGGACACGGCGCCGGAGAAGCGGGTGGAGCTGCACCTGCACACCAAGATGAGCAATATGGACGCCCTGACGGACACCAAGGCGGCGGTGGAGACCGCCATCCGCTGGGGCCACCCGGCCATCGCCATCACGGACCACGGCGTGGCCCAGTCCTTCCCGGACGCCTGGCACGCCGCCGGGGACAAGATCAAGCTGCTCTACGGTGTGGAGGGGTACTTCGTCAACAACCTGGACGACCGGGTGGTGGTCCATGGCAGTCAGGACTGTCCCCTGGACGGGGAGATCGTGTGCTTCGACATCGAGACCACGGGCCTCAAGGTGGACCGGGAGGCCATCACCGAGATCGGCGCCGTGGTGCTGCGGAACGGAGAGGTCTGCGAGCGGTTTCAGACCTTCGTGGACCCCAACCGCCACCTGACGCCGGAGATCATCGGCCTCACCGGCATTACCGACGATATGCTCAAGGGCGCTCCCCAGCTGAAGGAGGCACTGACGGCCTTTCTGGACTTTGTGGACGGGCGGCCCTTGGCGGCCCACAACGCCGAGTTCGACATCGGTTTCATCCGGGCGGGCTGCAAAAAGGTGGGATTGCCCTTCGAGCCCACGTACATCGACTCTCTGATTTTGGCCCAGAATCTGCTGCCGGACCTTGGCAAGTACAAGCTGGACATTGTGGCGGACCGGCTGGAGCTGCCCACCTTCAACCACCACCGGGCCAGTGACGACG